>JAKSPH010000001.1 GCA_024404975.1 Clostridia bacterium
GTTTGCGGCACAAAGATAATGCTTCTTTCCGATTCCGACAACGTGTTCGGTCGCCCAGGTCATTCCTTCTTCGACGACTTCAACGAACTTTTCTCCGGGTGCTTTGCAAAGGGGGCATTTGTCAGGGCGAACGTCGGATTCAACGATTTCGCCGCAAACCAGACATCTCCATTTTTTCATGTTTATATTCCTCCAATCGTGATTTATCAAGAGATTGATTCTTTTTCTATTTTATCATATCCCGCAATTATTTTCAAGAGAAAAACCGAAAAAAATCCGATTTTCGACCATTCGGGAAACCGTCAGATCGGCAGGAACCCGATGAGCCAATAAAAGAGTGGAACGAAGAGGATCGCGGGCAGAAGATTCGCCACTTTGATCTTCGTGATGCCGAGCATATTCAGACCGATGGCAAGGATCATCAGGCTTCCGGCACAGGTGATCTCGCCGATGAGAGCGGTGTCGGTCAGCACGTTCTGCAAAAGTCCCGCGCCGAGTGTCAGCGCGCCTTGGTAAACAAAAATCACAACGGCAGAGAATATGACGCCGATGCCGAGCGTCGTCGCAAGCATGAACGCAGAGAAGAAGTCGAGAATGGACTTTGTGATGAGGATCTGATAGTCACCTTTCAGTCCGGCATCAAAAGAGCCGAGGATCGACATGGCGCCGACGCAGAACAAAAGACTTGCCGTCGTGAATCCCTGCGCGAGAGAAAGCGTCCTGCCGTCTTTCGGCTGGAATTTTTTCTCCACAAAGAGGGCAAAACGTTCCAGAGCACCGTCGATATCGACGATGGAACCGAGCGCGGTTCCGAACGCCATGGAGAGGATCAGAACGAGCGCGTTCTGTCCTTTGAGCGCACCCGATACGCCGATATAGATCACGCAAAGTCCAACCGCCGTCATAACGGCATTGGCGACCTTTTCCGGGATCCCTTTTTTGAGCAACACGCCGAGCAGAGAACCGATGATGACGGTTCCCACGTTAATCAGTACACCGATCATAATACACTCCGTAAATGAGGATAAAAACAGTATACCACAAATCCGCTCACGTTTCAAGTGGAAAAACACACAAAAAATGCCGTCCTCTCTTGACTTTCGGTATGTAATTTTATATAATATAAGAAAAAAGAGGCTACTTATGGAGTATACACTTGCCGTTGATATCGGCGCTTCCTCCGGCAGACACATCGTTTCGCACGTCGAGGGAGATAAACTCATCACCGAAGAGATCTACCGTTTCGAAAACGCGCCGACCGTAACCGAAGAGGGCGGGGTGCGCACCCTGCACTGGGATATCGAACGCCTGTTCGCTGAGATCGTGAACGGTCTTGCGAAAGCGAAGGAACTCGGCAAAGTCCCCTCTTCCGTCGGCATCGACACGTGGGGCGTCGATTACGTCTTGCTCGACCGTGAAAATCAGCCCATCGGCGGGGCATACTGCTACCGCGATGCGAGAACGGAGAAGTCTGTCCCTGAAGTCCATGCGATCGTTCCGTTCGCCGAACTCTACCGCAGAACGGGCATTATGTTCAACACCTTCAACACCGTCTACCAGCTCTATGCGGACAAGATGTCCGGCAGGATCGAAAAAGCGGTGAACTTTTTGATGCTCCCCGACTACTTCCAATACCGTCTGACAGGTAAGATGGCTCACGAGTACACAAACGCCACCCCCACAGGACCTGTCAACGCGAAAACCCATCCGTGGGACGGTGAGATCCTCGGCAAACTCGGAATCCCCGTCGCGCTCCTCGGAGAACTGACGGCACCGGCGACAAAACTCGGCGCCTTCTCGGACGAGATCGCCGCAAAGGTCGGTTACAAAGCCGAAGTCATCCTGCCTTGCACCCACGACACGGCATCCGCCGTCGTTGCCGCGCTGGTATTCGGCGATGCGCCCTATATTTCGAGCGGAACATGGTCGCTCCTCGGCGTGGAACGCGACGAGGCGGAAACCTCGGACTTCGCCATGGAGAGCGGGTATTCCAACGAGGGTTGCCTCGGCTACCGCTTCCGTCTGCAAAAGAACATCATGGGACTCTGGATGATCCAGCAGGTGCGCCACGAACTGAACGACGCGTATTCCTTCGCCGAACTCGCAGATCTCGCGCGTAAGAACCCTGTTCCCGACCGCGTGCAGGTCAACGATCAGAGATTTCTCTCGCCCGTTTCGATGACGGAGGAGATCTATGCCGCCGTCGGCAGAAAACTCACCGTCGGTGAGATCGCATACGTCATTTACGCAAGCCTTGCGGAGAGTTACAAAGAGAGCCTTGAAGCGCTCGAAACGCTCACCGGCAAGAAGTTCACGACCTTGAACATCATCGGCGGCGGTTCCAAAAACGGACTGCTCAACGAGATGACCAAAAAGGCGACGGGAAAAACCGTCATCACCGGTCCCGCCGAAGGCACCGCCATCGGAAACCTGATCATCCAACTCATCGGAAAAGGCGAACTCGCTTCCGTCGAAGAGGGACGCCGGATGATCGTCAGATCCTTTGACATCGCAGAAGTATAATAAAAAATTTACATAAAGAGGTAAAACCATGTTTAAGAACAAAAAAGAAATTCTGAATGCACCTTTCGTGCAGGATATGTGCCGCGCCACCGCGAATATGTACCGTCAGGGATGGGACGAACGCAACGGCGGTAACATCAGTTACATGCTCGACGAAAAAGACGTTGCCGAGTATCTCGACGTTACCAAAGTGATCCGCGAGATCCCCACCGGCTTCGACGCAAAAGCCCTTGCGGGTAAGTACTTCATCGTTACCGGAACCGGCAAGTACTTCAAGAACGTTGAGATCGATCCCGAAAACAACCTCGGTATCGTCCGCATCAGCGCAGACGGCTCCAAGGCAGAACTCCTTTGGGGTTACTCCGACGGCGGCAAATTCACTTCCGAATTCCCCGCGCACATGATGAGCCACATTCAGCGCCTTGCCGTGGATCCCAACCACCGCATCGTTATGCACTCTCACCCCACTTATACCATCGCGATGAACGCCGTTTGCCCCATTGACGAAAAGGACTTCACTCACAAACTCTGGCAGTCCAACACCGAAGCGATCGTCGTATTCCCCGACGGCGTAGGCGTACTTCCTTGCATGGTATGCGGAACCAACGAGATCGGCGAAGCCACCGCGGAGAAGATGAAAAACTTCCGTCTTGTCGTATGGTCCAACCACGGTATCTACGGCACCGGTAAAGATATGGACGAAGCATTCGGTCTGATCGAAACCGTCGAAAAGACCGCGCAGATCTATATGCTCGCGCTCGGCCACACCCTCAACGTCATTCCCGACGAAACGCTCAAAGCACTCGCCGACAGATTCTCCGTACATCCTCTTGACGGCGTTCTCTCCGTCTGATATTAAACAAGGAAACTCCGTTTCCGAAAGGACAGTTATGAAACTCGAAGGACTGAAAATCAACTTTCTCGGCGACTCCATCACGGAAGCCGCAGGAACATCCGATCCCAAATACGTATTCTGGCGTCAACTCGGTGAGCGCACCGGCGCCGTTTGCCGCGGTTACGGCATCGGCGGTACCCGCATCGCCAAGCAGACGACTCCCTCTTCCGTTGCGCGTTACGACAGATACTTCGCTTCCCGTATTGACGAAATGGATCCCGATGCGGACGTCATCGTCGTATTCGGCGGTACCAACGACTACGGTCATGGTGACGCTCCTCTCGGAACGATGGCGGACAGAACCCCCGACACCTTCACCGGTGCCTGCCACGATCTGATCACCCGTCTGGAGGAAAAGTACCCCGCGAAGCCGATCGTGATCTGCACCCCCATCCACCGCAAAGGCGAGAGTGAGATCCATGTGAAAGTCGGAACCCAGCCTACCGTTTTACAAACTTATGTTGACATCATCAAAGAAGTTGCCGCCTACTACGGCTGCCCCGTACTTGACCTGTTCCGTGTGAGCGGTATCCAACCCGATATCCCCTCGCAAGCCGAACTGCTCACCAAAGACGGTCTGCACCCCAACGATCTCGGAAACTCCCTGATCTGCGATCGTCTTGCCGGATTCCTCGGCGCACTTTAACATCCCACGCCTCGCTCTTTCCAAAGATGCGGGGCGTTTCATTGAAAAAGCACATTTCCAACCGTTTTACTGACAATCATCCATCCGGAGGTGTATTATGACCATCTACGAATACTACAAAAACTTAAAACAGAGATTCGATACTCTCGATTCCGAAATCAAAAAACAAACACTGACTTATAAGGATGAAGCGGCTGCCAAGATCGAACACGCCATCCTGAAACAAAAACTCTTCCGCATCGTGAAAGCAACGTCGGAAAAGATTGATCCCGTTACCGAACGCGCGATCCTCCTTGCCGTACTTCCTACTGATAATATCAAGGAGATGGAAAGTTACACTGAACGCAGTGCGAAACGCAACCTCAAAAATTATCTTGCCGGGATATCCGAACAGAAGATCCCAAAGGAACAGATCGTACCCGAGCAGGAACTCGAAAAAATGACGGTCGAGCAAATGCGTTCGCGCGTCAAAGCGATCGGCGGGGAAGAACTCGTCGAATCTCTCAAGCCGAAGGGACTTCTGACTTCCTGTCCTTCCCGTGTTTTCGACGGACAAGCCGATGCCCTGATGTCCAGTTATTCCAACATGATGCCCCTCGAAGCACAGCAGGAAATCATCGATTCCATGGAATTCCTGGCATCTGCATCCGATCTGGATGAAAAGAAAGTCACCACGCCGAAATATGCCGCCGAGATCGAAAAACTGAAAAACAACGTCACGGAGAACGATCTCCCGCAAAACGAAAACGGTGAACGTATCACGGTGGAAGAGGCAAAAGACCTCCTCGATTTCGTCAACGGTAAACTGACCGTTCTCGATTCCAGAATCGATCTGGACGGAGAACGCCGGATCATCGAAAGCGCGCAGGAAAAAGAGTCTACACGCCGCGGTCAGGCATTTGTCAACAAGACACCGGAACTGAAAAACGGCATGGTGTACGATACTACGCACTACGTCCCGAAGGACAGAACCTCGGAAGAAACGAAAATCGCCGTAGAGAAGGCGCGTGAAACCGACTTTGTCTTCTCGGAAGAGTACAAAAAAGACTTCAAATTCGTGCTCCGCCGACTTGACGAGATCAACCACGTCACCAAAGACACGAGAGGAGAGCAGGGCTCCAAAGAGTACGGTTTCGCCAAACTGAATTCGTCCTCGGAAAAACTGGACAAAGCCATCGCGAACGGCGCACCCGCATCCGAGATCCTGAAACTCGCTCAGGAATACAAGAAAGACTACAACGATATGAAAGAACTTGTCGATTTTGCCGACAAGCACTTCTCGAAAGACCCCGTCATCTATTCCGGCAACCTCGACGTTGCCCGTAACGCGTCGCTTCCTTTTGAATTCCGTAAGAATTTCCGCACTGTTTCGCACATCAACTCCTGTTTCTCCGCCCTCACCTTCATCAAAAAGAACGGTCTCGACATCGACGAGTTTGTAGAACATCCGAAAGACGTGATGATCGAATACTCCCAGCCCGGTCAGAAGCAGGATCTCAACTACTTTGCAAAACAGCCCTACTCGACCAAGACGGTAACGGAGATGGTGGACGGCATTCCGACGGAAAAGACTGTACAAGTCCCCCGTACCTTCGGTCAAATGTATCGCTTTATGCGCAGTGTCGAACTTGACACTTACGTTTCCGACAAGGCGATCGACTACGCCGGTTCCCGTGCCATCGACGGTATCGTGAAATGCTGCCCCGATGAGAAGAACCGCGATCAGAACTTCGGTGCCCTCACGACACTCGGATTCACGAAGGAACTCATCGCGTCCTACGCCTCAAAAGCCCGTGTCGGCGGAAACCTCCTCTTCTATCAGAACCTTATGGCGATGAACGACGACGAGCGCGATTACGTAAAAGCGCTTCCCGGCGAACTCGCCTTCAACCCCATGACGTGCGAGATCGAATCCGGTAAATTCGATATCTTCGAGCATTTCTCGAATATCCAGGTCGACTTCAACGAAATGGGAGAACGTGTCCGCAATATGCTTCACGACTATTATACGGACCCGACGGAAATGTCGGCATCGAACGAGGAATTTGTCGTTTCGCTCCAACTCATGACCGCGAAACTGCTCACCGTCAAAGCCGAAGAGAAAAACGCACCCGGCTTTGCGGAACTGAAGAAGTTTGCCGAAGATCCCTATCGCGAGATCGACGCATGGAGAGCCCAATGGGGGTTGGAGCCCGTCTCCGGCCGTGAAGTCCCCATGCAGAAAGAGGAATCCGCCAAACTCGGTAAAAAACTCGTCGATTTCCTCGACAACCCGAAATTCGCAAAGCAACTGAAAACCGTTGAAAAGCGGTTGAAAACGGACATCAAGGCAAAGGAAAGGGCATTTGCCGCCGCCTTGAAGACCGCAGAGAACAAGGAAACCGCGAAAAAAGAATTCATCGACACGCTCAAAAACGACTTCAAGTCCGGTAAGATCACCGAGTATTACTACAAAACGCGTACCGAGCAGATCCTTTCCGGAAGCAATGCGAAAGCGCCGTCCATGTTCCGCATCGACGACTTCCCGAAACTCAAGGATTACACGCCCAACCTCACCGAAGAAGAACGTGACGGCTTGACCAAAGACGATATCGAGATCCTTTACAACCGTGACAAAGAACGTGCAAAGCAGGAGAAAGAGATCTTCCTTCGCCGCAGCGAATTGGAAGCGATCGGTGTCACCGAGCCGGAAACCCGCAAACTCGCCGATGCTCCCGCGTCCGTGATGAGTGATACCGTCCTCGTCGAAAACGAAACCGGTTTCGAGAACGTAGAGATCGAAAAGTTCTATCAGAACCTCGAAAACGCGGTATTGGAGGACAAGGTTCCGAACGCCCCCACAGAGGAAGTCCGAAATCCCGCCGTCGAAACGGAAAAGAAGAAAGAGACGGAAGCCGTCGCAAAAGTCTGATCCTGTTTTCCCGAAAGATTTCTCAAAGGCAGAGAGCCGATTCGGCTTTCTGCCTTTTTCGGCGGAAAAGATCATTATTATGCTTTTTTATGTTTTTTTGAAAAACCCCCTTGCGTTTTTCGTTTCCTTTTGTTATAATAATTTCGTCTTGAAAAACCGCCGACGGTCTGACGGAAAACCGGAAGGCGATTTCCCACTGGGCAACCCAAAATCAACAAGGAGAAAAACAATGCAAAAACTTGACAATTTCTTTGAAATCAGCAAGCGCGGCTCCACTGTAAAGACCGAGATCATCGGCGGTCTTACCACTTTCTTCGCAATGGCTTACATCATTGTAACCAACCCCAACCAAATCATCAGTTTCATGGCTTCCGGAGCAGGAAATACTCCGCTTGACACCATCTGGCGTTCCGTTTACGTTGCTTCCGTCCTCGTAGCGGTCATCGGTACCCTTCTTTGCGCCCTTTACGCAAAGATGCCTTTCGCTCAGGCGTGCGGCATGGGACTTAACTCCTTCTTCTTCGTTTCGTTCATCCTTCCCGCAGTTCTCGGCGGCGGTGACGTGATCGAAGGATATCAGCAAGGTCTTTGCATCATTCTTCTTTCCGGTCTGATCTTCCTCGTTCTCTCTGTCACCGGTCTCCGTCAGTACATCGCAAAAGCGCTTCCCGACAACCTCAAGAAAGCGATCCCCGCAGGCATCGGTCTGTTCATCGCCTTCATCGGCTTCAAAAACGTCGGTATCATTGAAGCAAACCAGTACACCTTCGTTCAGCTCTTCGACTTCCACGGTGCCGTTGCAGGCAAGGGCTTCTTTGAAGCTTGGTGCGCGATCGCTCCCGTCGTTCTCGCCCTCCTCGGACTTCTTGCCATGGGTGTTCTCTCCCACAAGAACGTCAAAGGTTCCGTCATCCTCACCATCCTCGGTGTGACCGTTCTCTACTATCTCACCACCTGGACTCTCCCGAACTTCGACTTCGGTCAGATCGGTCAGTCCTTCAAAGACTTCGGAACCGTCGGCTTCCTCGGCGCGTTCAAAGGATTCTCCGTCTTTGCAGGCGGCGCTTCCGCGATCATCAACGCACTTGTTCTCGTGATCACCTTCTGCCTTGTCGATATGTTTGATACCATCGGTACCCTCTACGGAACCGCTGCCGAAGCAAACCTTCTCGACGAAAACGGCGATCCCATCAACATGGCGGAATCCATGTCTGCCGACTCCATCGGAACCGTTGCCGGTGCCGTTCTCGGTACTTCCACTTGCACTACCTTCGTTGAATCCGCTTCCGGTGTCGGCGCAGGTGCAAGAACCGGTCTTGCTTCCGTGGTTACCGCGGCATGCTTCTTCGTATGCCTCTTCCTCACGCCCGTTGCAGCGATCGTTCCTTCTTGCGCGACCGCTCCCGCACTTATCTACGTCGGCGTTCTCATGCTCTCCGGATTCTCCCGTGTTAACATGAAAGATCCCGCTGAAGCCGTTCCCGCTTTCCTTGCCCTCATCATGATGCCCTTGACCTACTCGATCTCCAACGGTATTGCCGTAGGCGCGATCGCTCACGTCATCATCGCTCTTTGCACCGGCAAGTTCACCAAGAAAGACATTACGGTTTCCGTGATCGCCGTACTCTTCCTTCTTCGTTTCTTCCTCGTTTCGATGTAAGGAAAACCAATCGAAAAACGCAGTTCTCCGGAACTGCGTTTTTTGTTTTTCGGGGTTGACCGTTTTGCCGCTTTGTGCTACAATAAAGAAAAAAAGAGAATTTTCATGCCGACCGTAAAAAAACATATTATCCGCGAGGGATACGACGGATCTTGTCCACGCGAGGATGTGCCCCGTCGGCTGTGAAAAATACGGAAGCGACAACGCCGTCTTCCTCAGCGTGATCGAATAAAAAAGGATCAGAGAAGATCTTGCGTTTTTTCACGGAAAACCGTTGACAAAACATGCCGTGAATGGTACAATAATTTCATCAAAGAGAAAGGAGTGCCTTATGTCTGTCAAGCAAGAACTCCTTTCTCTTTTCGTTTCCGGAAAATGCCTTTCCGGTGAGGAGATCGCCGGAAAACTCGGAGTGACGCGCGCCGCCGTCTGGAAGGGCGTACAAGCCCTCATCGCGGAAGGTTACCCCATCGAGTCCACCCCCGGCACGGGGTACCGCCTGGCGGAGAACGATCTGCTCTTCGCGGAGAAACTCAAACCCCTCTTGCCGCCGGAGATACAAAACGTATTTTGCTTTTCCGAGACCGATTCCACCAACCGCCAAGCCAAACTATACGCCGAGGAGCATCCCGGCGCGTGCGCACTCTTTGTCGCGGACAGTCAGACCGCGGGGCGGGGAAGGCGCGGTCATACCTTCGACAGTGCGGCGGGTGTCGGCATCTATATGAGTCTGCTTCTTTGCCCCACGCTACCGCCGGAACGTGCGATCCGTCTGACCACCTCGGCGGCGGTCGCGGTATGTAAGACCGTCGAGAAACTCACGGGCGCGAAAACGCAGATCAAATGGGTGAACGACGTGTATCTGAACGGAAAGAAAGCCGTCGGGATCCTGACCGAAGGAGCGTTCGACCTTGAAACGGGCGCATTCCGCTACGCCGTGATCGGCATCGGCATCAACGTCAAAGACCGCGAATTCCCGGCCGAGATCGCCGCCACGGCAACGAGCATTGAAAAAGAAACCGGTATAGCACCGAACCGCGCGGAACTCATCGCGGGGATCGTAAGAGAACTGACGGAAACGCCGCCGGATTCTCCCTCCTTGACCGAGGAATACCGCAAACGGATGTTCCTGATCGGCAAGCGTGTGAACGTGCTTTCTCCCGCGGGGACTTACTCCGCCACGGTGCTCGGTGTCGGCGAAAACTGCGAACTGACCGTCAGGGACGAGGGCGGAAACGTTCTATTCCTCTCCTCCGGCGACGTCAGCATCCGTCCCGGTAAAAGTTAATATTTGTTTACATTTTCAGAAAAGAGTATTGTCCATGAACACAAACGAAGTCCTCTCCGAATTGCTTGCCTACGCGGAAGCACACGGTTTGATCGAATCGACCGACGAGGCGTATGCCGCAAACCGCCTGCTCGAAGTCTGCCGGCTTACCGAGTTTGAGAAAGTCCCCGTCAAAGAGAATCGTCCTCTCTGCGCGATCCTCGCCGACCTCACCGACGACGCCGTGAAACGCGGGCGCATTGAGTCCGACACGGTGGTTTACCGCGATCTTTTCGACACCGCGGTGATGGGTGCGCTCTGCCCCCGCCCCTCGGAAGTCGTGCGCCGTTTCTATGATCTCTACAAGACCTCGCCCGAACAGGCGACGGACTATTTCTACGCCCTTTGCTGTGACTCCAACTACATCCGCACCGACCGCATCGCGCGCGACCTCAAATGGAAAACCGCGTCCGAGTGGGGCGAGATCGACATCACGGTCAACCTCTCCAAACCCGAAAAGGACCCCAAGGCGATCGCGGCGGCGAAACTTCTCCCCCAAAGTGGCTACCCCAAGTGTTTGCTTTGCCATGAGAACGAAGGGTTTGAAGGAAACCTCTCCAAACCCGCGCGTCAGAACCTGCGTCAGATCCCCTTTGATATGGCGGGGAAACCGTGGTTCCTGCAATATTCCCCTTACGTCTACTACAACGAGCATTGCATTGCGCTTTCCGCGGAGCATACGCCCATGAAGATCGACCGGTCGAGTTTTGAAAAACTCCTCTCCTTCGTCACCTGCTTCCCGCACTACTTCATCGGGCAGAACGCGGATCTCCCCATCGTCGGCGGTTCCATCCTCTCGCACGACCACATGCAGGGCGGTCACTACACCTTCGCGATGGAACGCGCGCCCATCGACTGCCCTCTGACCTTCAAGGGGTATGAGAACGTCAAAGCCGGCATCGTCAAGTGGCCGATGTCCGTGCTGCGTCTGACCTCCGCGGACAAAACCGCGCTCGTTGATCTCGCGGACAAAATTCTGCTCAAATGGCGTTCCTATACCGACGAGAATGCCTTCATCTTTGCGGAAACGGACGGAGAGAAGCACAACACGATCACGCCGATCGCCCGCCGCAGAGGAGATCTCTTTGAACTCGATCTGGTTCTGCGCAACAACGTCACGACAGCGGAGCACCCGCTGGGCGTTTACCACCCCCACGCCGAGCATCACAATATCAAGAAAGAGAACATCGGTCTGATCGAAGTCATGGGACTTGCCGTTCTGCCGTCCCGCCTCAAAGCCGAGATGGCGCTGATGAAAGACGCGATCCTCGCGGGCAAGCCGTTCGCCGACGTTCCTGAAATCGAAAAGCACGCCGCGTGGTTTGAAAAGTTCCGCAAGGACTACACCTTCACGGCGGAGAACACGGAGGATATTCTGAAAGCCGAGATCGGCAAGACCTTCGTCCGCGTGCTGGAGGATGCCGGCGTTTACAAAGCCACGCCCGAGGGACGTGCCGCCTTCCTCAAATTCACTTCTTCCTTATAAAAAATTACGGTGTTGAAAACACAGGGTTTTCAACACCGTTTTTCTGTTGTCTGAAAGGTTCAGTTTTTGAAGCATTGCTTTTCCCATTTGCGGCTTTTCCATCTCGCGCGCATCAGGAAACAGCGCGTGAACTCGTCGAGCGCGGCACCGATCCAATAGCCGACCAAGCCGAAACCGAGGACGGTTCCGAGCAGGTACGAGCCGAAGAATACGTAGAACGGCATGATGAATACGCCGATCAGAAGCGTGGCTTTGGCGTCGCTCGCGGTTTTGAGGCATCCGCCGTACACGCAGTTTCCCATCTGTCCGCTGATCCGCACGGCGTGGATCGCCATGATGACGGGGGCAAGGGCGAGAATGGCGGCATCGTCCGTCATCAGAGAGAGGATCGGAGCGACGAGCGAGATGAGCGCGGCATCCGCGCCGAGAGCGATGAGAACGCCGTAGAGGAAGGCGCGGTTCCGACCGCAGTGACGATCTGTTTTGTGAACAGGGCAAAGACGAGCGAGAAGATCCCGCCGACGGCGAGATTGAACAGAAGAGCGATGCGGAGCGTCCGCTTTGCCGTCCTTTGCTTTTCCGCGCCGACGTAGCGCGACATGATGGCGGCGGCACCGACCGAAACCACGGACAAAAGATTGTTGATGACCGCAAGATACGTGCCGGAAGCGCCGACCGCACCAACGGCGTTATCTCCGATGGAAGACACCATCGCCGTGTCGATGACACCGGTGAGGGTAACGAGGAAGGTTTCAAAAAAGATCGGGAAAAACAGATTTTTCAGCGATAACGGTTTCTTATCGGAAATCATGATATCCTCTTTTCGGAAGATCGGACCGTTTGCTGATTTGGTCAGCCGAAGAACGTATCCGAAAGTTTTTCGTCAAGAACGAATGCGGCATCTGCGCACCACGCTTGCAGGAGCGATCCGTCGGGGCGGGGTGCCGAGTAGAACTCGACCGGCGTGTAGTTTCCGTGTCCGATGCCGTAGGTGAAGAAGTTTTCAAGCACACCCCGCCACTCCATGCCGTGCTTGCGTTTGGCGAGGGCGTACATCGACGTGAGGTGAGGCCAGTTTGCGCCGTTATGGTAATAGAACGGTTGGGACGACTTGTTGGTCGCCGAATCGTGTCCCTTGTAGAACGGATAGACGCACATCGTGCCGAAATCGGGCATATCCCATTCGGGATGGTTTCGGACTTCAAGGATCTTTTCCATTTTTTCAAGAAGCGTGCGGGCGCGCTCTCCCTGCGCGATGCCGAACAAAACGGCAAACACGGTGTCGATCGACAGATTGTCCTGCACGGATTCCGCGCTCTTGCAGTTCACGTAATAACCGAGCGACTCGTCGAAGAGCAGATCGTTGATCGCCTTCTTGATCTTCTTTGCTTCCGCGCGGTAAAAGTCCCCTTTTCCGTCCCCGACAAGGTCGGAGAGATACGCCATGCAGTCGTGGGCGCGGGCATAGAGGATCTCGTCGTAGGTCACATACCCCTCGCGGTTGACTTCGTCCGCCCAATCGCGCTTGTTGTACTTGCCCGCCTTGAAGAGCAGGCCGGTGTCGTCCGCGTGCGTACGCAGGGTGCAAAGCGCGGCGGTGAGAGTTTCGTGCAGGGTGCGCCCGCCCGGAAGTTTTTCGGAAAGCAGTGCGCGGTCGCCGGTATATTTCACGTAATCGTGCGCCATCATCACGAGGAATGAGGGCGAGTCGAAATGATTTCCCCAATGGGCGGAATAATCCGCTCTGACCGCCGAGGGGCAGTTTCCGTCCTCACCGATCCCGCGGGCGAGTGTCAGCACCTGCGCACGGATGAGTTCGGGGTGCGACGGGTACAGGGGCAGGACCGTGAAGTAGGAATCGCGGTAGTACGTCCGCATGGGATACAGGTAGCGGTGTCCCGCCATAAATCCGCGGTAATCCCCCGCTTCCTTATAGTTTTCGTACGCGCAGAACCACGCGCTCCGGTACATCGCCTTTTCGGTTTCGGAAAGTCCTTCGGGGAACACGACGGCGCGGATCTCCGCGTCACAATCGGCAAGATAGGTTTCGTATTTTTCCGCGGCGTCCCGCGCGGTTTCGGGGGAAACGTCAAATCCCATAAAGAATCCGACCTTCCCGCCGGGGGCGAGAGAAGCGGAAAGCATACCGTTTTCGGGGACGTAACGCGACGGCGCGGAAACCGCCGCCGAGACAGGTTTGATCTGATAAGGAACGACGTCCCGATCTTCGGTTCCGAACAGGTGCGAGCGGTCGCAGATGCCGATTTCGAGGACGTCCGCCGGACTTTGCGACGTGAACTGCGCCGTGAGGAAATAGCCGGGCAGGTGTTTGTCAAGGAAAAGGGTCACGGCAACCGTCCTGCCGCCGTCGGTCGTTTCGAACGTCTGTTTTCTGCCTGCCATACGGACGGTTTTGGGGGAGAGAACGTCCCACGGGCAACCGTTCAGCGTCAATACAAGATACGCCTCCGTATCCTCCGCCTGTTTCCCGCCGAGGGCGACGGACGGCACGGCACCGAGTCCGTCGAAAACGGCGCTCATACAGTCGTTCGAAACGTGATAGACCGACTTTTCAAAGTATCTGCCGGAGAGAAGGATATCGCCGTTATCAAAAGTGGCTTTCATTAATCCGTGATCCTTTCGTAAAAATCACTCAAAGCAACGTCAAACGCACTCTGCCGCCCGCGGTGTGGCGGTTCAGCGCTTTGACACCGGCGGAAACCGTTTCGGCGGTTTCTTCCGGCATACGGCGGAAGAATCCGGGCTTTTCCGCTTCATGCAGACCGTAGATGCGGAACGGCGCTTCTCTGACGTCATAGAACTCGGTGTCCCCACGGTTCACCGCGCTGTCGCTTTTGAAATTAGGATCTATTTCTTCGATTCTCATCAGTCAGTCCTTCTTTTTCAGTATTCTGCACCCGAAGGGCGGAAGTGTCAGTTTGCGTTCGGTGACGGGTTCCCGTGTTTCAAGATCGGTCGCAGGGACCGCTGTTCCGAGGTCGACGGTCTTTTCTTCCGACGTGTAGTTGCCGATGAAGATATATCTGTCCTCACCGTCCGCTCTTTCGTGGGCGCTCACGCCGTAGGGGAGCGGAGAACAAGCGCATATCCTCGTCCCAAACGGTCTTGTCCGGCAGCCACTGTTCGGGATTGTAATCCGCACCGTGAAGAAAACGGCGGAACGAATCGTCGATGTACTTTCTCAAAATGCTTCTCCTTATGGAAGAAAAACCCGGTTTTGACAAGTTTTGTTTGCAAAATCGGGTTTTATTTGTGTTATACTTTTTCTACGGAAACCGTTACGGTCTCACCGTTGACGTTCCATTCCTTGGCGTTTGCGAGCGTGCGGTCGGTGAAGAGTTCTTCGCCGAGAGTTTCGTCAAGGATCTGCGCCTTGTTGCGGAGGGCAACGGCGGCGACCTTCTCGTTTCCGGTGAAGGCGACGCGGATGTGATCGGTCACTTCAAAACCGGAATCCTTACGCATGGTCTGGATCTTGGAGATGATCTCGCGGACGTTTCCTTCCTCGATGAGTTCGGGAGTCAAGGTCTTGTCGATGACAACGGTGATACCCTTGTCGGCAAGAGATTCAAAGCCCTCTTTCTTGCTCATCTCGATGAGAAGGTCGTCTTTGGTGAGTTCGGCTACGGTGTCGCCGCACGTGAGTTTAAGAACGCCGTTTGCGTTCAGTTCATCCATGGCGGCATTGCCGTCAAGTTCTGTGAGCGCGGTGCGGATCTGTCCCAGGATCTTACCGTATTTCGGACCTACGGTGCGGAGCTGGGGCTTGAAGGAATAGGTCGTGAACTCACGGACGGAGTCGGTGAAGATGACCTCTTTGACGTTGAGTTCGTCTGCGATAACGGGGAGGAACTCGCCGTCGGGCGTCTTTTCCGCGCATACGAACATACGGGCGACGGGCTGACGGTTCTTGATGGCGGCGGCGTTTCTTGCGGCTCTGCCGAGAACGACGACGGCGATGACTTCTTCCATGTTGTCTTCCAGCGTCTTGTTGACGAGAGATTCGTCGCAGACAGGGAAGCTGCAGAGGTGTACGGATACGGGTGCGGTCTTATCTACGGAACCGACGAGATTGCGGTAAATATCTTCCGCCATGAAGGGAATGAAGGGCGCGGAGAGTTTCGCCACGGTGACAAGGGAAGTATAGAGCGTCATGTAGGCGTTGACCTTGTCTTCGGGCATATCCTTGACCCAATATCTCTCACGGCAGCGGCGGACGTACCAGTTGGAAAGGTCGTCCACAAATTCTTCAAGAACTCTCGTGGCTTCGGGGATCTTGTAAACGGCGAGGTTCTCGTCTACGGCTTTGACCGCGGAATTGAGTTTGGAGAGGATCCATCTGTCCATAACGGAAAGCGTCTTTTCGTTCATCCGATACTTCGTCGGATCGAATCCGTCGATGTTCGCGTACAGAACGTAGAACGCGTAGGTGTTCCAGAGGGTTCCCATGAACTTTCTCTGTCCCTCAACGACGGCTTCCTTATAGAAGCGGTTGGGGAGCCAGGGCGCGGAGTTGGAATAGAAGTACCAACGGATGGCATCGGCGCCGAATTCTTCAAGCGCCTGGAACGGATCGACCGCGTTGCCCTTGGACTTGGACATCTTCTGACCGTCCTTATCGAGGACGTGACCGAGAACGAGAACGTTCTTGTAGGGCGCCTTGTCGAAGATGAGCGTGGAGATCGCCATCAGAGAATAGAACCAGCCGCGCGTCTGATCGACGCCTTCACTGATGAAGTCGGCGGGGAACTGCTCTTCAAAGGTTTCTTTGTTTTCAAACGGATAGTGCCACTGTGCGAAGGGCATGGAGCCGGAGTCGAACCAGCAGTCGATCACTTCGCTGACACGTTTCATCTGACCGCCGCACTTGGGGCAACGGATGGTGACCGCGTCGATGAAGGGGCGGTGGAGTTCGATGTTTTCGGGGCAGTTGTCGGACATGGAACGGAGTTCCTCAATGGAACCGATCGCGTGACGGTGTCCGCAGGAACATTCCCAAATGGGAAGGGGCGTACCCCAATAGCGGTTTCTCGAAAGTCCCCAGTCCTGGATGTTTTCGAGCCAGTCGCCGAAACGTCCTTTACCGATGTTTTCGGGGATCCAATTTACAGTGTTGTTGTTGCGGATGAGGTTTTCGCGCACGGCGGTCATTTTGATGAACCACGACTCACGCGCATAGTAGATGAGAGGCGTGTTGCAGCGCCAGCAGTGGGGATATTCATGCTCGAACTTGGGAGCGGCGAAGAGTTTGCCCTCTTTTTCAAGATCGGTCAGAACGAGGGGATCGGCTTTCTTTACGAAAATTCCGGCATAGGGAGTTTCCGCGGTGAGGTTGCCTTTTCCGTCAACGAACTGAACGAAGGGAAGGTCGTATTTTTTGCCGACACGGGAGTCGTCTTCACCGAACGCGGGTGCGATATGGACGATACCGGTACCGTCGGACATGGTGACGTAGGAGTCGCATGTGACGAAATGCGCCTTCTTGTTCTGGCGTTTCGCGCTCTCGCCCGCACAGGCAAAGAGGGGTTCGTAGGAGCGGTTTTCGAGTGCCGCGCCCGTCATTTCCTCAAGCACTTCGTAAGCGGGTGCGCCGTCTTTGGCAAGAGGAGCGAGAACGGTGTCCGCAAGTGCTTTCGCGAGATAGTAGGTGTAGCCGTCTGCGGCTTTGACTTTCAGATAGGTGTCCGCGGGGTTCACGCAAAGCGCGACGTTGGAAGGAAGCGTCCAGGGCGTGGTCGTCCATGCGAGGAAGTACGCGTCCTCGTCCGTGCAACGGAATCTGACGATCGCGGAACGCTCTTTGACGGTCTTATATCCCTGCGCGACTTCGTGAGAGGAGAGCGGGGTACCGCAGCGGGGGCAGTAGGGAACGATCTTGAAACCTTTGTAAAGCAGGTCTTTGTCAAAGATCTTCTTCAACGCCCACCATTCGGATTCGATGAAGTTATTGGTATAGGTGACGTAGGGGTGTTCCATATCCGCCCAGAAACCGACGGTAGCGGAGAAATCTTCCCACATCTTCTTGTATTTCCAAACGGACTCTTTGCAGTGACCGATGAAGGGTTCAAGACCGTATTTCTCGATCTGATCCTTTCCGTCGATGCCGAGAGATTTCTCGACTTCGAGTTCTACGGGCAAGCCGTGGGTGTCCCATCCGGCTTTACGCGGAACGCGCATCCCTTTCATGGTCTGATAACGGGGGATCATATCCTTGATGACACGGGTAAGGACGTGTCCGATATGCGGTTTTCCGTTGGCTGTGGGGGGACCGTCGTAGAAAGTGAACGTAGCGGCTTTCTTGCGGGAATCAATGCTCTTTTCGAACACCTGATTGTCTTCCCAGAACTGTTTGGTCGCCTTTTCTCTCTCGACGAAATTCAGATTCGCGGATACTTTTCCGTAAATTTCGCTCATTGGAAAAAACTCCTTTATATAAATTATTATTTTCAGCAATAAAAAAATCCCGTTCCGACGGAACAGGACAAAGAACTATTCTTTGCAACCACCTGAAACATATCGCACGAATATGCGCCCGATTACGGAGGCACCGTCGTTTCTTACTCGCTTCGGAAACGCAACTCGGAAGTGATTTTCGGGAAAAGACATCATGCCGGCTCACACCGTACCCGGCTCGCTGATTGAAGGCGCTTTCCGTACTCTCTTCGTCACAGTCTTTGGTTTTCATACACATTATAAACCTTTATGCACGTAAAGTCAAGTATTTTTTTGCACGCGACCCGAAATCTTTTTCCGATTTTTCCCTCTCACTTCGGTGCCGCCGGAACTTGACTTTTCAATTAAAATATGATACACTTAACGTAACACATATATTTTACAGAAAGCCGAATACAAATATGGAAAATACCGAGATCCGTGCGGCGGACGGTACCCCCCTCCGCGGACTCTCCGCGGCGGAAGTCAAAGACCGCACCGCAAAAGGGCAGGTCAACGTATCCAAAGAGCGAAACGGAAAAAGTTACTTTGAGATCGTACTGACGAACCTTCTGACCTTCTTCAACGTGGTTTGGGGCGTGATCGCCGCTCTGATGATCGCCCTGCACAGTTACTCCAACCTCACGTTCCTCTTTATCATCGTACCGAACGTGGCGATCGCGATGTTCCTCGAATGCCGTGCGAAAGCGACGGTGGAAAAACTCTCCGTTACGACCGATCCTCACGCGAAAGTGCTTCGCGGCGGCGAACTTTGTGAGATCCCCGCGTCACAGATCGTTCTCGGCGATATACTTAAAATCGAGATCGGTCAGCAGGTGCTTTCCGACGCCGTCGTCGTTGAGGGTCTTGCCGAAGCGAACGAAAGCATGCTCACGGGTGAGTCCAACGCGATCAAAAAAGTAAAGGGCGACAAACTCCTCGCCGGAAGTTTCCTCGTCAGCGGTGCCGTCTATGCCGAGGTATGCGCCGTCGGTAAAGACAATTACGTCCACACGATCGAACACGCGGCAAAGAATTTCCGCAAACCCACGTCCGATCTGTTCCGCGATCTCAACCGTCTGCTCCGCTATATCGCGATCTTCATGGTCCCGATGGCGGTGGCGATGTTCTTCTCCAACTACTACGCCGCAGGCCAGGATCAGCATCAGGCGCTGCTCAAAACGAGCGGTTCCATCGTCGGTATGATCCCCGCCGGCATGTATCTTCTCGTTACCGTCACGCTGACGCTCTCCGTTGTGAAACTCGCACGGAAAAAGACCTTGGTGCAGGACATGTATTCCATCGAAATGCTCGCCCGCGCCGACGTCGTCTGCCTCGATAAGACCGGAACGATCACGGACGGCACGATGTGCGTATCCGACCTTCACCCCCTCGGCGGTCAGACGCCCGAAGAACTCTCCCATATCCTCGCCGTGATCGTCGGCAGTATGGATTCCCTCAACGCGACCTCCCGCGCCCTGCAGGACAGATTCGGCAGGGACGAGTCCTGCAAGATCCTCGATAAAACGCCCTTCTCCTCGGAGAGAAAATTCTGTTCCGTTACCGTGGAAAACCTCGGCACCTTCTGCCTCGGCGCTCCGCATTTCGTAAACTGTCCTGTCAGCTGTGAAACGGAAGGTATGATCGCCGCCTACGCCTCGGAAGGCAAACGCGTTCTGATCCTCTCGGCACATGAAAGCCCCGAAACCGTCGGTGTCGGGATCGCCCTTGTCGCCATTACCGACCGCATCCGTCCGAGCGCGAAAGAAACCATCGCGAACTTTCAGAACGCGGGTGTGAGCGTCCGCATCATCTCCGGCGACCACGCCGCGACGGTCAGCGCCATTGCCGCGAGAGTCGGTGTCAGAAACGCCGAAAAGTATCTTTCCTGCGAAGCGCTGACAGATGAGGAACTCAAAGCAAAATGCGACGACTACTCCGTGTTCGGCAGAGTAACGCCCGAGCAGAAAGTGCTTCTCGTCAAGGAATTCAAGAAACGCGGCCATACCGTCGCCATGACCGGTGACGGCGTGAACGACACCCTCGCGCTGAAAGAGAGCAACTGTGCCATCGCCATGGCGGAGGGCAGCGAAATGGCTTGTAAAGTTTCGCAGATCGTTCTTCTGAACTCCGACTTCTCCACACTCCCCGACGTCGTTCTCGAAGGCAGACGCTGTATCAACAACGTGCGTATGAGCGCCACGCTCTACATTATGAAGACCATTCTCACCATCCTGCTTTCACTCTACACCGTCATTACCGTAACTCTCTATCCGTTCGAACCGAGAAACAACGTCCTTCTTGAAATGTTCGTCATCGGCATCTCTTCCGTACTTCTCGCGTTGGAACCCAACCACGACAGGATCAAAGGCTCATTCATCAGCAGTGTCATCCGGCGTTCTCTGCCGAGTGCCGTCGCGCTGTTCTTACCGATCCTCGTTTTACTTCTGTACTTCACCGGCAAGCCCGGTGAAACCGAACTGCGCAACACGCTTTGCATGGTCGCCATGACCCTGTGCGGTTACGTGAACCTCGCCGTGCTGTGTTACCCCTACACGAGATGGCGTTTCAACGTCGTACTCGCCATGGGACTGCTCTTGCTCTGCGCCGTGCCGGTATCGGTATTCATCTTCGGCGATATGTTCGGATTCCTCATCCTGCAAGGTCATACGCTCCTCACCGCGATCGTGTCCTTCGGCTCGATGCTCCTCGCCGGTATCATTCACTTCACGGCTCCCTTCGTCAAGAAAGCCGTCATCAAAATCGCCGCTTTGCGATAAAAAACGCATAACGAAAAACAGGGTTTTCCTTTTCGGGAAGCCCTGTTTTGTTATTCAAAATGCGAAGAAGGAGTTAAACTCCCGCATCTCGTCTTCGGTCGGAGCGGTGAAGCACGTCGGCTGACGTCCGAGTGCCGCGTATTTGCCCTCGCCGAGGCGGTGATAGGGGAGAAGTTCGACTTTTTCGGGGCGGTACGGTTTCAGAAAATCCGCGATCTTTTGCATTTCCTCTCTGTTGCCGTTCACTTCTTTCACGACGGGGACGCGAATGATCACTTTCGCACCGAGCGCGAACAGTTTTTTTCAAATTGGACAGGATCTGCGCGTTGCCCGCACCCGTGTACCTCTCGTGCAGGTCGGGAGTGATCGCTTTGACGTCGTACAGAAAGACGTCGGTCACGGGAAGCACCCGTTCAAACGAGGAAAACGGCACGTATCCCGCCGTGTCCACCGCGGTGGAGATCCCCTCGCGCTTACACGAGGAAAGCAATTCGCAGAGCGATTCGGGGTTCAGCATACATTCCCCGCCGGAAACGTACAAATAACGGATTTCTCAAAATATGCATCCGCGGAAAATCTCAAAGAGAAAACTATCACAATTTTGCTATTAACGGAAGTCGAGCGAGGTCGCGAGATCAGACAAATGCGCGTCTTCCGAATAGCGCACGGGAGAAAATTCTCCCCCGCCGGAAACGTCGGGCGTGAAGGTGAGAACAGAATAAGACGCGTTCGTAGCGAAGGGAATCGCCGAAGCAACTTCGTCGGGAGAAAGACGCAAAACGTATAGCCCCCAAAACGCGCGAATGACGCCGGCGTGGGATGTAACAAGCACAGTTTGTCCGTCGTGAGCAAGCGCGATTTCAGTCAGCGTGCGCGCAAATCTTGCAGCGCCGGAAACGACGGTTTCACCGTTCGGGAAACTGTAATTTCCAAAGCTGTTTTTCCAATAATCCGGGAATATATCAGGGAATTTTTCTTTCAGAATGTCGTTCTGCACACCCTCAAAATCGCCCGTATAGAACTCGCGCAGACCGTCGTTTTTGAAGATCTCCAAAGGATGGAAATCAAGGTGCGGTTCCGCCGTGCGGTAGGCACGAAGAAGGTCGGAAGAGTAGATGGCATCAAAGGGTACGTTTGCCAATTGCTCGGCGGTTTTCCGTGCCTGTAAAACACCGGTTCCGGTCAGATCGACGTTCGTCCAACCGGCAAAAAAATGCTCGGCATTGGCGGCACTTTGTCCGTGCCGAATCAAATAAATTGTGGTCATAATGCCTCTGTTTGTTTTCTCTATTATAGCACAATTCCGGCGGCAAGTCAATGAAACGGAAAAAGAAAGCATTTCGTATTTTTTACTATTAAATCTTGAAACAAAACGTTGAAAACAAGTATTTTGTTTATTATTTGAGAATTGTTAGGCCGTCATAAGTAGGTTTTACGAATTAAAAATGCGAAAATCACGCAAATTCGTGAAAAAATTACGTCCAAAATAGCTGGAGCAAACAATCGGGCAATCCGCAGATTCTTCCATTTTCTACCATATCGACTCAGATCCGCATTTTAGAGATAAACATTCCATTTATTGGCAGTTTTCAATCAAAATATGATAATGCCTTGCTTCGGTGTCGCCGTCGAACTACCCACCTTGCGCATGACGAACAACATAAAGAGTTTCAGTACAAAAAGCGGATAAAAAGCGAAGGAATAAGTTTGGTTCTCGAAGTGATTATTTATAATCTTTAGTTTTTACATATAATTTCACCCGCAGAACACTTTTTCCAATCGTTTTTCTCAAAATGAAAGGTTTTTCAAAAAGATCTGTTTTTACTCCGCTGATAACTGTTTTTTACCGTTTTTACGAATGGCAGACCGCAATTTTTGATAAATATAACGATTATTTCCGCCAAAGTGAAGGCGCTTATCTATGATTCGGTAGAGGAAAAAGCCCCCGAAGATGTGTATTCTATGCTTTATAGTTATAAATATCGTCAACAGTGCCTTGTTTTGCATTGTTTCACGTGAAACATGCCCTTTATGGGTTTTTGCTTGACTTTCGGCATGGTTGCCTCTGTATGTGCCGTCGATTCGTGTTAAGTGCGTTTGTTTCACGTGAAACAATACTGTTTTTTGTATATGCTTCGTCATTTGGCTTCAAAATTTCGGTTTTATGAGCTTTTCGCTCAGACGATTGGGATTTTGCCATTTACATATTTCTATTATGGCTTTATTCCATCCTTTTTTTGCCGTACCGCCTTTTGCTTAACTTTTGCTTTACTTTTTTGCGATATTTTTGTCCTGCTCTCCTTTTTTGATATTGTAACCTCGTTTTTGCCTTGTTTCACGTGAAACATTCACTTGTTTTTCTTCAGTATGAATCGGGTTTTCTCCTCCGGATTATCGACAAATACATGTTTTTCCTCAGAATCATCGACAAATACGGGTTTTCTCTTGATTTTTTCGCTTTTCAGTGGTATAATTGAGATACCTATGAATTACTCGCGCTTTTGAGGTACTTATGGCAAAAATAGTTTCCTTTTCCAACCAAAAAGGCGGTGTCGGAAAGACAACGTCATGTGTCAATATCGCGGCGCAGATCGCAAAGAAGGGCAAAAAAGTCTTGATGATCGATATGGATCCTCAAGGCAACGCCACAAGCGGTCTCGGAATTGCCAAATCCAAAATCAAAAAGACAATTTACGACGTCATTATCGGTCAATGTACGATCGAAGATGCCGTTTTGAAGTCCAATTTCTCCAATCTTTGGGTCGTTCCTGCAAACATTGACCTTGCCGGAGCGGAACTCGAACTTTATGAACTTGAAAATCAAACGGACTTCGCAAAACTCGCTCTTGACACCGTAAAAGACAAATTTGACTACATTTTTATAGATTGTCCCCCTTCGCTCGGTATGCTGACCGTCAAAGCGCTCTCCGTTTCTGACGGAATCGTCATCCCGATGCAATGCGAATTCTATTCCCTTGAGGGAATGTCCCAACTTTTGAACACCGTAAAGAAAATCCGTCAGCTCTACAATCCCGATCTGCAACTTGTCGGAATCCTTCTGACGATGTACAACAGCCGTCTGACGCTCACCGCGCAGGTCGTCGCAGAGTTGAAAAAGTACTACGCGGACAAGCTTTTCAAGGTTCCGATTTCGAGAACCGTCCGCATTTCCGAGGCACCCGGCTACGGAGAACCGATCTGCTATCACGATCCGTATGGCAAAGGTTCACTTGAATACGCCGCCGTTGCCAAAGAATTGATGAACCGAATCTGATTTCTTTTATACAGTCAGAAGAAAACCTCGTTTTTCGTGCGGTTTTCCGCTTCGATCAACCGGTTTTTGAGTCTGATTTCCCCAATTTTATGCAATTTCTGCGCTCCCCACGCGGAAAATTCCGATGCGCCGACGGTTACAGAAAGCGTCGAAAGCGTCGCTTTCCTTCTGACGGCTTCGATTCTGTACCGAGGATTTAGTTGCTGCGGTTATCGTTATGCGGCCACTTTCGGTTCGGACGCGTTGGGCAATTCTGTACTGAAGAGCGCGGGAAAGCGTTCCGCGATCGGAAGCGTGATCCAACGGAACCGAGCAGGGAAGTATGTCCGATTTCGCCCGAAACCGGCAAACGTGCGGAGTTTTCAACAATTCGCGGTGCTACGCGGACAAACTGCAAAAACGCGCTCCGTTTTCCACAAGCAAAGTTGTGGAAACTGTGGAGAACCCTTCATTTTGGAGTCAAAGTGGGGGAGTAATCACGAAAAATGCGCGTTTTTTGACAGTAACACTTGCAAAAATTGAAAAATGCCGGCAAATTCCCGTTTTGTTGAAATTGCAGAAAAACGACGTTTCCGCGGATCAACCGGAAATCCACACGTTTTCTCCCACTATTCCACAGACCTTTGTGGAAAACTTCTCGCGGGCAACGACTTGCGGTTTTGTCCCGATTTTTCCGTCAAATCGAGCGATTTTGAGCGGTTTTCCCGCCGATCTTTCGCGTAAAACCCGCTTTGACTTCCGTTTTCGTGCAAAAATCCCCGCGCTTACCCCTTGAAAAACCGTCAAATCGCACCCTGCGGAACCGCCTTCTTTGAAATCCGGTTCTCCGTTTGCGAAAACCGTGATCATAGTATCGTCAACTCTCGGTTTTTCCGAGAACAGAAAAACTCTTTGAATCATTCCGAAACACAGTAAAATCCGATAATACGTGAAAATTCCTTGAAAACAACCGATAAGGAGAACTTTTATGAGAAAAAATAACACCGGACTTGGCAGAGGGCTTGATGCCATTTTCCTTGAAAATGAGCCGATGGGCGACCTTGAAAGAAAAGAAAATACCGTTCGCCACCTGAAACTCTCTCTGATCGATCCGAGATCCGAGCAACCGAGAAAGACGTTCGACCGGGAGGCACTGGAGTCCTTGGCGAATTCCATCCGCACGAATGGTCTGTTCCAGCCGATCCTCGTCAGAGAAAGCGGCGTCGGCAGATATCAGATCATCGCCGGTGAACGCCGTTTCCGCGCTTGCAAAATCGCCGAAATGAACGAAATTCCCGCCATTGTACTGGATAAGGACGACAAAAAGACCGCGGAGATCGCTCTGATCGAAAACGTTCAGCGCGAAAACCTCAATCCGATCGAGGAAGCCGCCGCATATCAATGCCTCGCCGTCGAGTGCGACGTGGCGCAGGACGAACTCTCCTAGCAAGTCGGCAAGAGCCGCCGTGCGGTCGCAAACGCCGTCCGTCTGCTCGATCTGCCCGATGAAGTCCTCGGCATGGTTTCCCGCGGGGAACTCTCCGCCGGCCACGGCAGAACGCTTCTCGGACTGAACGACCGCGACGACATGGTCGTTTTGGCGAAGAAAACGCAGGAACTCGGCTTGTCCGTCCGTCAGTTGGAGGAAGAAGTCAAGAAGGCAAATCGCCCCAAAAAGGAAGAATCGCCCGAAGAAGAAGCCCCCGTTGTGGTCGATTATTTCCATGAAATGGAAATTCGTATGCAAACCGCGCTCGGCAGACGCGTGCAGATCAACGGAAAAGGCAGAAAAAAGAGCCTGACTTTGTACTACGAGGACAACGAGGATCTCGACGAACTCATCAAGACGGTTTGCGGAAAAGATTTTCTCAACGAGTGATTTTTTCCCGATTTTGCCGTGATTTCGGCGAATAAAACCTGTTTTTCACGTTGTTTTTCTTGAACAATACCATATTTTACCATATTTAGAGGAGGTGGAACGTCCATGTCGTTTCTCAACGATTACCTGTTTTTGAACTTGAGCGACTACTACGGCGACGGATTTGATTTTCCGATCACGTTGATCCTGCTTGCGCTTTCGCTCGGCTTGATACTGGCGTGCATCGCCGTTACGCTTTCGAAAAAATCCATGTTTCTGCTGACGAAACAACTGATCCGTCACGGCGCGCTTTCCAAAGAGGAGGCGAAAACGCTGACGGAACTCGGCTTGAAGAACAATCGCGGCGTCCGCCGTTTGCTCAAAGCCGGCGGGCAGATGAAATCCTTCGTCGCGGCGGTTCGTCCGGAGGATCCGAACGGTCAAGTGAGCCTCGGCGAGATCTCACCCGAAACCGCGAAATTCTACATTTTGCCCGACCAAAGCGACCGCGCCCGCCGCATTTACGGTGAGGGTGCGCCCTCGGCGCTCTCCCTTGCGATCACGCTGATTCTGATCGCCGGCGTGTTCCTTGCCCTCATGTTCACGATGCCGTCCATCCTCGCTTCGTTGGCGGGATAAATCGGCATTCCGGCGCGGATTTTCCGTTTTTCCGCAAAAATCTCCCATTGATTTTTCAAAAAAAAGAAGCCGTGGCTTTCATGCAAGCCACGGCTTTTCACTTAATAAGAAATCACGGTTGATTATGGTTCTTCAAACTAACAAATTAAGAATAGAAAATACCCATAAATTCTTTATGCAATCGCATCCATTCTTCCCCTAAAATTGCGTTTTGAATTAATAATCTCTTTGCTCGATGTCGATATTCTTGTTTTTCTTCCTCAACTAACATAATAAACTCTGTTCTTGCATCTCACCCAGGCTTTTCACATACATAAAAACAAGGGCAGGAGGTCGATTGACTTCCTGCCCTTGCGGCGTAATTACACCATAAGTTTAGCGGAATCATTGTGCAGTCACGCCGGGATCTCGTCAATGTGGGCGACGAGGACGGTCATGTCGTCCTTGGCGCCGTTCTTTTCCTTGGCGGTTTTGACGACCGTCCGCGCGAGGTCGGCGGGGTTATCCGCGGGAGAGGAGGCGAGGAGTTCGAGCAGCCACGGCGAATCTTCCGGCGAGATGCTCACGCCGTCGGAACACATCACGACGGTGTCGCCGGGCAGGATCTCCATGCGGATTCGCTCGGCATCGACGTTCTGGATCACGCCGAGGGGGACGGTCTGACTCCGGATGCGGAAAATCGAAGAGCCGCGTTTGAGGTACGAGGGCGCCGCACCGCTCTTGAAGAACTGACCTTCGCCGCCCTTCAAATCAAACTCGAACAGGTCGACCGTGGCGGAGCATTCCTCCGTGCCGTCGCGTAAAAGCCGGTTCAGAAGCGAGAGCGCCGTGACTTTGGAACACCCTGTTCCGAGTATTTTTTTGAGATAGGAAACCGCGAAATCCGAGGCACGGCGGGCGACCTCACCGGTTCCCATACCGTCGCAGATCACGGCGTAATAAGTGCCGTCCTCGCCCTCAAACATGCCGCAGACGTCGCCCGAAATCTCACTGTTCGCCTCCGGAGAACTCGCGGCGGCACACGCGACCGCGTACTTTTTCTCGCTCACGGCTTTGAACAGAACCGTGTCGTTTTTCTTGAAAAATTCTGGCTTGGACAGGACGAGTCCCAAGGTTTCCTCAAACCGTTTGCGCACTTCCGGCGAGGTGATTTTCTCGCCGTCCGAGGTTTGCGCCGCCGCGAGAACCGTCTTTTGCCGATCGCCGAAAGCGCGCACAACGCCGGTCGGGAACCCACATCCGAGGAAGGTTTTTTCAAGTTTTTCGGAAGCGGTCCTGTCGAGTTCCAACTCACGCCCCGCACCGAGCCGCACTTCGTTCATCAGTTTGGAAACGAGTTCCAGCACGTCCGCGGCATCCGGATTTCCGCCGTGCGCACAGGTGATGAAATACCGGTTCGCGGCGCCTTGGAGCGACGATGCGAGTTCGTCCCGCTTGGCACAATCGAACAGATCTTCGCCCGCGGGAGTTTGTCCGCGGCAGATCTTTTCCGCCGCCTTTTTCACCGCCGCGTCGCGGATGCCGGAACAGACGGCACGGTGTTCGCAGATCCTGCATTTGAGGCGTGCTTCCTCTTTCAGAGCCTGTTCCACGCCGACGGTCAGCGGCTCGGAATCGGTGATCCCGCTCCGCCGTAAGAGCGGGGCAATGCCGAGCAGCGCTTCTTCGAGCCGTGCCGTGCCTTCCGTTTTCCCGCGCAGGGAAAGTGCCATCGTGCCGACCATATCGGTCGCGGCATCCGTTGCGCAAACCTCACCCGGCGATACTTCTTCGGTTTTCAGAAGCCGCAGAAGCGGGAAGAAAAGCGACGCGCCGATGGCGTATTCGGGGAAGGTCGCGAGCAGTGCCGCCGTTCCGCCGGAATAGAAACTCCACAGAGCGAGGGCGGCGGCGCCGCCGAAAAGCGCGTAAGGCGCACCGATTTTCAGAAGCAGAGCCGCGGCACCGCCCGCAAGAGCGAAGCCGACCGCGTGGAGCGGATCCACCGCCAGAAGCACGGCAAAACCCGCCGCCATCGCACGGAGCGCCCCGAAACGCTTTGCCGTAAACAGTACCGCCACCGTGGCGAAAAGATAGGAAAATCCGATGCCGAAAAAGGAGATCTCCCTGAGCGCGAAGCCGAAGGACAGAAGCGTCAGAAGGAGCGAACCCTGGAAACAGATGAGTTCCCACCGCTCGTTCTGCCGACGGCGGAACCCGCCGAGAATTGCCCGTCCGCCCGCGAAAAAGGATTCCGGCGAGAGGCTTTGAAACACGAAAAGCCCCTCGTACACAAGGCAGGCGACCGCAGGGAACACCACACAGACTGCCGCGTAAAGCACGGAAGAAAAACTGCCGCCGACGAGCAGGATCTCATAGATTCCGAGAATGAATCCCGAAAGCACGGAAACGCACAGTTTGAGCGAGAGTTTCTCGCGGAACAGTCTTTCGTCGCCCGTGGCACAGAGAACAGCGCGGACGAGCCACGTGAGCAAGTACACAAGCGCGTAGGGCAGACCGACTTTTCCGAGAGTGAGCGCGCCGAACGCCGCACCGAGTACGGCGGAAGTCATCCGCGCGGGCAGGGCGCAGAGAAAGCCGAGTGCCAGCGGATAGGAGCCGAAGGCGACGTGGCAACGCGCGAGAACGAACGCCGTTATGACCGTGAGAAAGTCCAAAAGCCAAAGGGACGTGTTCTCCCGCCGTTTCTGCGCGGCTTCCTCGAAGTAGTATCGCACGTTATCCAAAATACCGTTTTGTTTGCGTAATTCTTTTTCCATAAACGTTTTCCCCCGTTTCTTTTTCTTCATTATATATCAGAGAAAAACAAAAATCTGTCGATTGCGGTTTGGCGAAGGCGGTTGTTTTTCCGCGAAACGGAAAAGACGGTGTTGCGTTTGCGGGAAGGAACGGGGAACCGTTCGGATTTTGCGATATTTTCATCCGGAAATCGGCGGGAATCACGCATAATTTCAAAATTTCTTCCGACACGGCAAAAAAAGTTGCATTTGCCGCGCTTTTGTGGTACAATATCCGTGAGAAAAATGCCGGAGGAAAGCATTGTGAAAAGCGGATACGTCATCATTGACAAAGGACTGAATATGACGAGTCAGACGGTCGTCACACGGGTGAAACGTCTGTTCGGCGCGGACAAAGCCGGGCATACGGGAACTCTCGATCCGATGGCGACGGGGGTGCTTCCCGTTCTGCTCGGACGGGCAGTCAAAGCGAGCGAATTCATGCTTTCCTCGACCAAACACTACGTTGCGACACTCAGACTCGGTCTGACCTCGGACACGGAGGACGTGTTCGGAACCGTGACAGGGACCGGCGCACCCATTCCCGGCGAGGCGGAAGTCTATGCCGCGATTGATTCCTTCGTGGGTGAGATCGATCAGATCCCGCCGATGGTGTCCGCCCTCAAAGTCGGCGGAAAGAAACTCTGCGATCTGTCAAGGCAGGGAATCGTGATCGAGCGCCAACCGCGGAAGATCACCGTCTATTCCATCGGAAAATCCCGGATCTCCGACACGGACTATATGCTCGACGTGGTCTGTTCCGGCGGAACCTACATCCGCACCCTGTGCGCCGACATCGGAAATAAACTCGGTTGCGGGGGCGTGATGGCATCGCTCCGGCGTGCGGGGGCGTGCGGTTTTTCCCTCGCGGAAGCGCACACGCTGGAGGAGATCGAGGCGATGACCGAGGAGGAGAGAGAAGCGCTCATCCGCCCTGTGGAAACCGTCTTTTCGTCATGGGAAAAGATCGAACTCCCGCCGTTCTTCGCGCGCCTTGCGCGTTGTGGGGTGGAGATCTATCAAAAGAAGATCGGCACGTCGCTCCCCCTCGGAACGCGGGTAACGCTATACGAATCCGGCAAGTTCTTCGCCCTCGGCGAGGTACGGGAATTTGACGCCGGAACCGCGATCAAACCCATCCGTCAATTTGACGTCTGACACCGCTAAATTCGAAAAGCAGGAGAGATCTATGGAAATCACGGCATCCCAACAGAAAGCCATCGACGCAAGAAATAAAACCCTGCTCGTCAGTGCGGCGGCAGGTTCGGGAAAGACGTTCACGCTCACATCGCGTATCATCGCATCGCTTTTGGACGAAACTCACCCCGCGGACATCACGAAAATGCTCATCGTTACCTTCACGAACGCCGCGACGGAAGAACTGCGCGCGAAGATCACGAAAGCACTCTCCGAAGCCCTCTTGAAGAACCCGAACAACGCGCGTCTGGAACGTCAGTTGCACCTGCTTCCGACGGCGTCCATCCGCACCATCGACGCCTTTTGCAACGATATTCTGAAGACCGTCGCGGAGGGCGCGGGACTTCCTCCCGGATACCGCGTGCCGGATATGGCGGAGATCGATCTGCTCCGCGCGCGGATGATGAACTCGACCGTGGAGAGTTATTACGAGAACGCCTACGCCGACACGCTGAACGCGGCGGAATTCTCGGAAATCGCCGACTGCCTTTCCCTCAACAAAGCCGACGGCGACGTGGAAGTCTGCCTTACCTATTTATATCAGCTGACGCAGACGCATGAGGACGGTGTCCGCTCTCTGCGCCCCATGGCGGAAAAGTATCTTCTCCCCGAAAGCATCCCGATCGAGGGTTGTGAATTCGGCGAGCGCATCCTGCTCCACCTGCACCGCTGTGCGGGATACTATCTGAACGTCTACTCCCCCGTCGTCCGCGAACTTGAGGACATAGGCGAGGAGATATATCTACCCTATTACGCCTATTTCGTCGAGAAACTGAAGGCACTTTGCGCGTGTGACACCTACCTCGGCGCAAGGGAGATCCTGACGGCTTTCGAACCGCCGGATAAGACCGATTTGGCGAAAAGCACCCCCGACTGCGTGCGGGAAGTGAGAAAGCTCGCGGACGCCGCTTTTCTGGATGAAATCATCGGACTTCGTAAACAATTCTTCTCATATTCGGAAGAAGAATTCCGCAAAATGTTCGCACGTCTTTACAAAATCACGAGTGGGATCTGCTCCGTTCTTGAGAACTTCGACCGTGCTTTCCGCGCGGAAAAGAAGCGGCTCGGCATTTGCGAATACTCCGATATGGAATACTACACCTATGAAGCACTGTACGGTGAGGACGGTCAGCCGAGCGAGTTCGCGCTCTCTTTGCGCGACCAATACGAGGCGGTGTATATCGACGAATATCAGGACGTGAATCGCCTGCAAAACAAGATCTTCGAGGCGATCTCCCGCCCCGACAACCGCTTTATGGTCGGCGACGTAAAGCAGAGTATTTACGGTTTCCGCAACGCGGATCCCACCATTTTCGCCGAGATGAAGTCCCGTTTTCCCGCTTTGGATGACAGCGAAGGCATCCCTGCCGCTGCGCTCTTTATGTCCGAGAACTTCCGTTGCGACGAAACCGTCGTCAATTACGTGAACGAGGTGTTCGGCACTCTGTTCGTCAGAGCGTGCCCCTCCGTCGGCTACAAAGACGGGGACAAACTGAACTTCCGCAAACTGTACGACAAGGACAAAGATATCGTTCAAAGCCGCCCCGTGGAGATCCTCCACGTCAACTATTCTTCCCGCAAAAAAGACACCGCGGAGGATGCGGAAAAGAACGCGCTCACCAATTTACAGGCGGAAGCCGCCGCCGTCGCCGAAAAGATCCGTTCTCTGATGGAAAACGAGAAAAAGAACCGCGCCGACGAGAGCGGAAGCCGCGATCTCCATTATTCCGATATCGTCATTCTGATGCGGAACGCGGGTTCCAAAGGTCCCGATTTTGCGGCGGAACTCGAAGCGCGGGGTATCCCCGTCACCGGTGATTTCGAAGGCGATCTTCTGAAATCCCCCGAAGTGCTTCTGACACTCTGCCTGCTCGGCGCGATCGACAACCCCTGCCGTGACGTGTATCTGACCGGCTTGATGCTCTCGCCTCTGTTCAACTTCACGCCGGATGAACTCGCGCTCATCCGCACCGGAACTTCGTACAAAAAGCCGTTCTACCGCTCCTTGACGGAGTACGTGGAAAAGCACCCCGAATTTGAAAAAGGGGCATCCTTCCTCAAAACGCTTTCCGATTACCGCCGGATCAGCGAGGGAATGCCGGTCGAGAAATTTCTCTACCGTCTGTACCGTGAAACCGGTCTGTTTGCCGTCGCGACAGAGCATGGCAGACAGGAAAACCTGCTCCGTCTGTACGAATACGCGCGCAAGTTCGAGCAATCCTCTTACCGCGGACTTTATACGTTCGTCAGTTACCTTTGCCGTGTTTTGGAAAACAAAGCGAAATTCGGCGGCGGAGAGTCCTCCGACAACGGCGGCGATGCCGTCAGAATCGTTACGATCCACCACTCCAAAGGTCTGGAATACCCCGTCGTGATCCTCGCCGGCACGGGTTCTTCTCTGTTCGGCAGAACCGCGAACGCGGGAGAGCGATTCATTCCGTTCAAGAGCGGGTTCGGCTTCTCCGTCAATATGCCCGACGAAAAGAAACTCTCGCTCGTGAAAAACCCCGTCTGCAACCTCATTGAAAGCGAGAATGCGAGGGACGGATTTGAGGAAGAATTGCGCGTTCTGTACGTCGCGCTGACCCGCGCGCAGGAAAAACTCATCATTACGGGACTTGTCCCCGATGAGGAGAAGAGAAAAGATAAACTCGATTTCCTCCGCCGGACGATGACGGACGAAACGTTCTACCGTCAAACGACGTATCTCGATCTTTTGGAACTTTCGGGCGCGTTTGCGAAAACCGAGCGCGTGACACCGCCGATTGACGAGGACGAGGAAGCAGAAACCGAGGTTCCGCCGACCGAAAGCGAAGTTTCGGAGGAAGCACCGGTCGAGCCGGACGGCGAACTCACGGAACTTCTAAAATCGAGATTTTCATACACCTACCCCGATCCCGTGATGACGCGTGTACCCGAAAAACTGTCCGTTTCCGTCCTCTATCCCGCGATTCTGGACGAGGACACGGACGAGGAACTCACCGTCGAGGAGGGATCTTCCGTCCACAAGCCGCGCAAAAAGCGAACCGTCCTGCCGGACTTCTACACCGGCGTTGTCAGCGACGACGGCGCGAAGCGGGGAATTGCCACGCACGAATTCCTGCAGTTCTGCGATTTTTCCGCCCTTCTCTCGCACGGCGTAAAAGAAGAACTCGATCGGCTGACACGTGAGAAGTTTCTGTCGGCGGCGGACCGTGAAAAAGTCCGTATCGACGAACTTGAAAAGTTCAGGGTTTCCGCCTTGCTCCGCGAGATGAGCGAATCCGCGGAGAAGTATCGGGAATTCCGTTTCAACGTCCTTCTTCCCGCGGAGAAGTTCACGTCCGATCCCGATAAAAAAATCGCCCTGACGGGGCAAAAACTGCTCGTTCAGGGCGTGATCGACTGTCTGTTCCGCAACGCGGCGGGGGATCTCGTTCTGGTCGATTACAAGACCGACCGGCTGACGAAGGAAGAACTCTCCGACAGAGAAAAAGCGGCACAGACGCTGACGGCAAAGCACCGTTCCCAGCTTCTGTATTACGCGGAAGCCGTGGAAAAAATGTTCGGCGCCTATCCGAAAAAGATCCTCATTTATTCTCTTCCGCTCGGCGACACCGTGGAAGTGAAATAATAAATCTTCTTTCATTTATATGTAAAAAGCCCACAGGCAAGCAAGTCTTTCCTGTGGGTTATTTGTTTTGTTTTTCATCCGAAAAGGGTGTAGACGATCTCTTCGAGAATTCCGGTTTTGTCGAGGACGAACATGGCGGTGCCGACCGCGGTGCCGATAATGGAGAGGACGAGTCCCGCGACGGTGATGCCGTCGTAATAATCAAGGTTCTTTCTTGAGATCGCGGCAACGACGATACCGAGGCCGCCGAGGATCGGAGAAAGCAGTCCGAAGGAAAAAGCACACGCGGCGGCGGCAATGCCGAGAACTAAAGATATGAGGGAAAACAGCCGTGTCCGTCGGGGTCCCTCAATGGGATCGTCCTGCCGGATCTGCTCATTTTCGGTGTTCATGGGATCTCTCCTTTCTCGTTAAATTTCACTCAGAATGGAAACGGAGTTTTCTCCGTCGATGGTATCGACTTTCACACTCACGACCTCATGGCGGGACGTGGGAATGTTCTTGCCGACGAAATCGGGTTTGAAGGGAAGTTCGCGCAGACCTCTGTCAATGAGAATGGCGAGTTGGACGGTGCGGGGTCTGCCGAGGCGGAAAATGCCGTCGAGCGCGGCTCTGACGGTTCTTCCCGTAAAGATGACGTCATCCACGATGACGACGTTTTTGCCATTGATGTCAAAATTGATTTTCGTACCGTTGAGGACCGGCTGTACGTTGACGAGCGAGAGGTCGTCGCGGTAGAAGGAGATGTCGAGAGAACCGACGGGGACTTTGACGCCTTCGATCTTTTCGAGGGCGGCGGAAATGCGTTCTGCGAGAGGCGCGCCGCGGCGGACAATACCCACCAGCACTACGTTCTCAACACCGCAATTGCGTTCGGTGATCTCGTGCGCGATACGGATGACGGCGCGATTCATCGCGGCTTCGTCCATGATCTGTGCTTTAACTTTCAACTTATCCGTATTCACCGTCATTCTCCTTTTTCTGTGTTGCTTTCTTTTAATTATAATATATTTTTTTCAAAAAATCAAGACCAAAAAATAAAGGAGTGAGAAAACTTTTCTTCTTTTGCGGGAGCGTGGATTTTTCATGCCTCTCCGCATATTTTTTCTTTTTTTACAAACACTGTTTCCGACTGCAAAAACCGTTGTCTTTTTGCTATAATACTTTACATTTCGGGGAGAAAAATTCATGTTTTCCAAAGAAAAGTATAAAAAACTCGTTACAGAAACCGCAGAAAAATCCCCGCTTTTCCGCGACTGTTTCTTCGCTTTTACCGTCGGCGGAGGGATCTGTGCCGCGGGGGAAGGTTTCCGCCTTTGGCTCCTTTCGGTCGGGACGGAGGAAAAATCCGCGGGATTTTGCGTGACGTTATCCCTCATTCTGCTCTCGGCTTTACTGACCGGGATCGGCGTTTACGACAGGATCGCGAAGGTCGCGGGAGCGGGAACTCTCGTCCCCGTCACGGGGTTTGCGAACGCGGTCGTGCCCCCTGCGCTCGACACGAAAAGCGAAGGACTGCTCGTCGGGACCGAAACAAAAATCTTCTCCGTCTGCGGTCCTGTCATCCTCTACTCCACCCTTGCGGGAGGGTTGTACGGTCTGATTCTTTTTGCCGTGAAGATGCTTGGAGGTACTTTATGAGAAAGCGTATCAGAACCTTGTCAAAACCTGTGAAATTTCTGTCCGCGGCGGCTGTCGGCGGAGGGGAAGAAGGGCGAGGAAACTTCGGAAAATCCTTTGATTTTCTCTGTCCCGACGACAGATTCGGTGAGAAAACTTTCGAGCGCGCGGAAGGGGAAATGGCGCGGCTGTCGCTCGGCTTCGCCCTCAAAAAAGGCAAAATTCCGCCGGAGGACGTGGGGTGTCTTTTCACGGGCGATTTGCAGAATCAGTGTGCCGCGACGTCGCTCGGTCTTCTCTCCTTCGGCATTCCGACGGTGGGACTTTACGGCGCGTGTTCGACCTGCACAGAAGCCCTGATCTGTGCCTCTTTGTGGCTCTGTGAAAGCCCCGAAAACTCAGTCGCGGCGGCAGTCACCTGTTCACACAACAGTGCCGCGGAACGTCAGTTCCGAACCCCCTTGGAATACGGCGCGCAAAGGGCGCCTACCGCCCAATGGACGGCGACGGCGGCAGGGGCGTTTCTGCTCGGATCTGACGGTGGGGAAGGGATGCCGGAGATCCGCGAGATCATGATTGGAAAGGTGGTCGACGGCTGTTCTCCCGACGCTTCGAACATGGGGGCTGCGATGGCTCCCGCCGCGGCGGACAGTATCGTGACTTATCTCCGTGAGAGCGGTTTTGAACCATCGAAGTTCGATGCGATCGTAACGGGAGATCTCGGAAAGGTCGGCTCTGCGCTCGCGGAAGAACTGTGCTTCAACGAGGGGTACGACATCAGCGGAAATCACTTTGACTGCGGGTGTATGCTTTACGATTTTTCAAAACAGGACGTCCACGCGGGGGCATCCGGGTGCGGGTGTTCCGCCTCCGTCCTCGCCTGTCATTTTCTGCCGGAACTGCAAAAGGGAAAATACCGTGAAATTCTCTTTCTCTCCACGGGTGCGCTGATGAGTCCGACTTCCGTCATGCAGAAACAGAATATCGCGGGGATCGCTCCCGTTATCAGAATTTGCGGAGGGGAAAAATGAGTATTTGTTATGCGTTTGTCATCGGCGGTTTGCTCTGTGCCGCGGCACAGGTCCTGATCGACCGCACCAATCTGACACCGGCGCGTATTCTCGTACTTTATACGGTGTTGGGAGTTTTTCTCGGCGCGGTGGGACTTTACCGACCGCTTTTTGATCTCGCCGGATGCGGCGTCAGCGTCCCGATTCTCGGTTTCGGCGGTACGGTAGCCACGGGAGTATCGGAAGCCGTGAACGGCGCGGAGAACGGATTTTCGGCGTTCCTCGGCGTGTTCATCTCTCCGCTTTCCGCCGCCGCGGGAGGGATCGGCGCTTCCCTCATCTTCGCGTTTGTGATCTCTCTTTTATTCAGATCGAAACCCAAACGGATGACCTCCCGCCGTAACAGTTGAAAAATTTTGCGTTTTCCTTCGGGAGAACGCATTTTTTATAAAAAATAACCTTTTTTGAAGTCCTCTTTTTCGGTAAAACTATTGATTTATTATAATTTATATGATATAATAGGTATAGATTATTATATTATTATGCGCGAGGAGATCCGATCATGGACGAATATCAAAATTTTACAGAGGTTCTCCTGTCACTGATCCGACAGAAAACGAACCTTGCGGAATCGGTTTTCAACCTCTGGTTCGCGGATCTGAAACTCTTCGGTCTGACAGAGAATAAAGCGGAACTCCGTACACCGACGGCATTGAGAAAGAACATTCTTTCGACGAAATATATCGACGTCATCCGCGAGTCGCTGACGGAAACGATCGGTTTCCCGGTCGAGATCGAATTCTCTGTGGAAAACGACAGTTCGCAGAACTTCCCCCCCAACGTGGATCCCGATGACATCCCCCATTCGGATCCCGTCAAGAGCGATTTTGAAAAACGTCAGTTCAACACGCTCATCAACGATACGAAGAATTCCACCCTTGACAAATATACCTTCGACAACTTCATCGTAGGAGAATCCAATAAATTTGCCTGTGCCGCGTGCCTTGCCGTAGCGAAAGAACCGACGGCGTATAACCCGCTTTTCATCTACGGTCATTCGGGACTCGGTAAAACGCACCTTCTTTACGCGGTCATCAACGAACTGAAAAAGAACCATCCGAAACTCCGCATCGTCTACAAAAAGAGCGAAGATTTTATGAACGAGCTGATCGCAAGTCTTTCGGATTCTTCCACGCAGAAGTTCAAGGAGAAATACCGCACCGCAGACGTGCTTCTGATCGACGATATTCAGTTCATCGCCGGTAAGGAATCCACGCAGGAAGAATTCTTCCATACCTTCTCCACACTCTACGAAGCGGATAAACAGATCATTCTGACGTCCGACCGTCCGCCGAAGGATATCAAACCTCTTGAGGACAGACTTCGCACGAGATTTGAAGGAGGACTGCTTGCCGACGTGCAGCCGCCGAGCATCGAACTACGCACGGCGATCATCCAGAAGAAATGTGAGGAGAATCAACTTGATCTCTCCCCCGAACTCATCGACTATATGGCTTCCCGCCTGCAGAACAATATCCGTCAGATAGAGGGTGTCATCAAGAAACTTCACGCCACGACTTCCATCACCGGTGAAACGGTGACGAGAGAGAAGGTGGACGAGGTCATTTCCATCATAGATCCCGGTAACGTTCCGACGTCCGTACTTGTGGAAAAAATTCTCGGCATCGTGGCTTCTAAATTCGGGATCACGCCGGACGATCTGCGTTCCAAGAAAAAGACGGATACGGTGGCAAAAGCACGTCACGTGGCGATCTACCTTATAAGAAACCTCACGAATATGTCCCTCAATGATATCGGAGATATTTTCTCCCGCGACCATTCGACGGTCATGTCGAGTATCTCCCGTGTGGAAACCAACATCCGCACCGTGAAAAACTATGAGGCGGAGATCATAGCTTTGAAAAAGCAGATTAAAGCACAGTGATTTTCCTCTTGTGGAAAAGACGTGTAAAACCTTCCTTGAAACCCGTAGATTTCCACATCCCATGTAAAGTGGAAAAATCCGTGTAAAACTCCTTGAATTTTTCACACACTTTATTCACATAAAATTGTGGAGAGAAAAATTTGTTTTTCCCTTGAAAATTCAGAAGAAAACAGACTTTTCCACATTTTCCACAGACTCTACTATTACTACTGCTACCTCTACTGATATTATATTACGTTTTTTTCCCTTCGGGGAGAGCGGACAAAAAGATAAACTTTTTTCTCTCTTTGCCGCTTTTTCAAAACCAAAAAACAAACTGAAAGGTACGAAAATATGAAATTCACAGTTGATAAGAATGCGTTTCTCGAACAACTGATCCCTGCGATGGGTACCGTTTCCAACAAGAATACCATTTCTTCCATTGAAGGCGTTCTGATCGAAACACTCGACGACGAGTCCGTTCAGATCTCCACCTACGACATGAATAAGGGCGTCAGAGCCGTCATTCACGGTGTTACCGTAGATGAACCCGGTTCCAATATCATCAACGCGCAAAGACTGTTCTCCGTCGTCAGAGTTATGCCCGACGACGATATGACGATCGAAGTCAACGACAAATTCATCACTTCTCTTTCCTGCGGCAAATCCGAATTCTCCATGGTCGCGCTCCCCGGTTCCGATTTCCCGAATCTGCCCGACCTCATTTCCGACAGAGGATTTTCCGTCAGCGCGGAAGTGCTGCGCAAACTTATCGGCAAAGTGTCTCACTCCGTTGCGGAGGCGGATAACAGACCGATGCTCTGCGGCGCCTTCTTCAAAGTAAATAAAGAAGGAATTGAAGTGGTTTCCACTGACTCCTTTATCCTTTCCAAAGTAAGACAGAACTGCGAGATCGAAAAACTCGGTATCGAGGAAGCGGATCAGCTCTCCTTTATCATCCCCGGCCACGCGCTCGGCGAACTCACCAAGATCCTCTCCAACCTCGAAGATCAGAAAGTAGCGTTCTATCTGTCGAGAAAACACGCCATCATCAAGGGGGAGAATATCACCTTCTTTACGAGAACGATCGACTCCGAATACCTCGATTATAACAGAGTGATCCCCCGCAACAACGATATCGTCATTGAAGTTGACAGAGAGAGATTTCTCTCCGGTCTTGACCGCGCGAACATCATCGCGGAAGAAAAGATTCAGGGATCGGGCAAGAGTTACGTAAAACTTCACGTCGGCGAACAGACGCTGACTATGACTTCCGTTTCCGTGAACGGTAAAGTTTCCGATGAAATGGATATCGTGCATGAAGGCGGAGATATTGATATCGGTTTCAACTGCCGTTATCTCATGAACTCCGTCAAGGTCGCGGAGGGCGAAGCCATCCGTATGTCGATGAAAGCACCCACTCAGGCAGTCGTGATCGAGCCTGTGGAAAAAGACGAAGATTTCGATTATCTCTACATGGTTCTCCCCGTCAGAATGAACGGTTGAGCCGGAAGAAATCAAACAGTATAAATTATGGTACTTACCGGATTTTTCTGTGAGAATTTCAGAAACATAGAAAAAGCGGATCTGACTTTTGACGAAGGCGTCAATTTATTCTGCGGCAACAACGCGCAGGGAAAGACCAACGCGGTGGAAGGTATCTATCTTTTCGCGAGAGGAAAATCTTTCCGCGGTGCTTCGGATAAAGATATGACGCGCTTCGGCGAAAAGGGATTCCGGTTGAAAATCACGTATCGGGACAAATCGGGCGATCACTCGCTCGAATACGCCTGTTTCGGAAACGAGCGCAGACGTATGAAAGACGGTTACCGTTTGGAAAAGATCACCGAGATGATCGGAAATTTCCGTGCGGTACTGTTCACTCCGGACGATCTCTCCATGATCAAAGACGGCCCCGAAATGAGAAGAAATTTTCTGAACGTTGCCATCTCACAGTGTTACCCGATATACGTCAGACGTTTTTCCGCCTTCAAGCATGCGCTCGAAGAAAGAAACTGCGTTCTGAAAACGGCAAACAAAGGATTTTTCCTTGATCAGAACGAGATTTTCGCGTGGTCGAAAACACTTTCGGAATACGCGGCGGATCTCTATTTGTTACGAAAACAGTATATAGAAAAACTCTCGGTTTCGGCTTGCCGGCTCCTCTCTGTGATGACGGGCGGAAAAGACGAACTGTCTTTATCTTTCAAATCGGATATTTCTCCCGAAACGTTCGATAAAGAAAGTATAAAAGAGTGTTATTATCGTAAATTCACATCCGGGATCGACAGAGAGATCGCGGTGGGGACGACGCTTTTCGGCCCTTCTCACGACGATATGGAGATCACGGTGAACGGCATCAGTGCGAGAAACTTTGCGTCCCAGGGACAGCAGCGTTCCGCCGTACTTGCCATCAAATGTGCCGAAGGCGAAGTCATTCGCGAGATCTGCGGAGAATATCCCGTATTTCTCTTTGACGACGTGTTGTCCGAACTCGATGAGGGACGGAAAAAATACGTGCTTTCGGGCATGGAACAAAAACAGATCTTAATGACATCCTGTGAAACGGATGCGATAAGAAATACCGAACAAACCATCAGAGTCGAAGGAGGACGTTATGTTTCTTCACGTCGGTAACGGAAAAAGTATCCGAAAAAAAGACATCGTCGGCATCTTCGATCTTGACACGGCGACAGTTTCGGGAATTACAAAATCCTACATAACGAAAGCGGAAAAAAACGGGATCCTCACGTATCCCAACAGCGATTTGCCCCGTTCTTTCGTTCTTTTATCAAGCGATCAACAGAAAGAGACAGTCATTCTTTCGAGAATTTCCACGCGCGGACTTGTGTTACGTTCGGACGGCGGAGTCATCTCGGAAGAATCGGATTCCGACGAATCCCGCGACTGAATCTCGGAATAAAAAACAGGTTAGGAAGGTTTTTATGGAAAATCAGAATACCCATGCATACGACGACAGCCAAATTCAGGTTCTTGAAGGTCTGGAAGCCGTCAGAAAACGTCCGGGCATGTACATAGGTACTACCTCCGTGCGCGGTTTACATCATTTGGTATATGAAATTGTGGATAACTCCATTGACGAGGCGTTGGCAGGTCAGTGTGATAAGATCACCGTAACACTTTGGCAGGACAATTCCGTGACCGTAGAGGATGACGGACGCGGTATTCCTTCCGGTATGAATGAAAAACTCGGACTTCCCACGCTGGAAGTCGTATATACCGTCCTTCACGCGGGCGGTAAATTCGGCGGCGAAGGATATAAGATCGCCGGCGGTCTGCACGGCGTAGGTGCCTCGGTCGTAAATGCCCTTTCCGAATGGGTGGAAGTCGAGAACTGCCGTGACGGTCACGCTTACACCGAGCGTTTCGAACGCGGACACGTCGCACGTCCTTTCGCGTGTGTCGGTGAATGCGGGGAAAAACACGGTCTGACTGTAAGATTCAAACCCGATCCCACGATCTTCGAAGAAACTGTTTTCGATTACGAAACCATCCTTACCCGTATGAGAGAACAGGCGTTCCTCAATGCCGGTGTCAGAATCGTTCTGATCGACAAGCGCGAGGGCAAGGAGAGAGAAGAGGACCTTCAGTTTGAAGGCGGTATCGTCTCCTTCGTTGAATTTCTTAACAAAGAAAAAGCGGTAACCCCCGTTCATCCTACGGTCGTTTACATGAAGGGTGAAAAGAACGGTTCCATCGCGGAAGTCGCTATGCAGTATAACGACTCCTACAATGAAACAATGATCTCCTTCGCCAACAATATGTCCACCATTGAAGGCGGTACGCACGAGACCGGCTTCAAGACGGCACTCACGAGAGCCATCAACGACTATGCGAGAAAGATCGGCGCGATCAAAGGCGACGATAAAGGTCTTTCCGGTGAGGACGTGAGAGAAGGTCTTGTCGCTGTCATCTCCGTCAAACTCACGGATGCGCAGTTCGAATCCCAGACCAAGGCGAAACTCGGAAACAGTGAGATCCGTCCTCTTGTGGATAGCATCGTATACGCGAAACTTTGCGAACACTTTGAAGAAAATCCCGCCGACGGTAAGATGATCATTGAAAAAGCCTTGGCGGCGAACAGAGCGCGTGAGGCGGCGAGAAAAGCAAGAGAACTCACAAGACGCAAGAGCGCACTCGAATCCGGACAGATGCCCGAAAAATTGCAGGACTGCAACGAGCGGGATCCCAACCTCTGTGAGATCTACATCGTAGAGGGCGATTCCGCGGGAGGTTCCGCAATTCAGGGCCGTGACTCCAGATTCCAGGCGATCCTCTCCATGTGGGGTAAAATGCTCAACGTGGAAAAGGCAAGAGCTGACAAAATTTACGGCAACGATAAACTCTCTCCTATGATCATCGCGCTCGGAACGGGTATCGGCGCCGAATTCAATATTGAAAAACTCCGTTATCACAAGATCATCATCATGGCGGATGCCGATGTCGACGGCGCACATATCAGAACCCTGCTCCTCACCTTCTTCTTCCGCTATATGCGTCCTCTGATCGAAAACGGTTACGTCTACTCCGCCGTTCCTCCTCTTTACAAACTTTCGAGAGGTAAGAATACGAGAGTTGCGTACTCCGATGAAGAAAGAGATAAGATCTCTGCCGAGATGAGAGGCGGAAATCCCGATATCAAGATTGATATTTCACGTTTCAAAGGTCTTGGTGAAATGGACCCGACCGAACTTTGGGACACCACTATGGATCCCGAAAAGAGATCCCTGCGCCGTATCACGATGGAAGACGCCGTTGCCGCGGATTCCGTGTTCTCCGTCCTTATGGGTGAGGACGTTGAACCCCGCCGTGAATGGATCGAGAAGAACGCGCAGTACGTAGTTAACCTTGATATCTGATTAGGAGAAAAGAAAAATGGCACATAACAGAGATTATAAACCCGAAGAAATCGAATTTCCCAATCAGATCATTACGGAATCCGATCTTGTCGGCGAAATGAAGAAAAGTTATATAGACTATGCGATGAGTGTCATCGTCGGACGTGCGCTGCCCGACGTAAGAGACGGTCTGAAACCCGTACACCGCCGTATCCTCTATGCGATGTATGAAGATAACCTCACTTCCGATAAACCCTTCAAAAAATCCGCGACCTGCGTCGGTGACGTTCTCGGTAGATACCATCCGCACGGCGATGCTTCCGTTTACGATGCCCTCGTCCGTCTGGCACAGGATTTCTCCCTCCGTTACTGTCTTGTAGAAGGTCACGGTAACTTCGGTTCCGTCGACGGTGACCCTGCCGCCGCTTACCGTTATACCGAAGCCCGCCTCTCCAAGATCTCCAACGAAATGCTCCGCGACATTGACAAGGAAACCGTCGATTGGGATCCCAACTTCGACGAGTCGAGAAAAGAGCCGAGAGTTCTTCCTTCGAGATTCCCCAACCTTCTTGTCAACGGTTCGTCGGGTATCGCCGTAGGTATGGCGACCAACATCCCCCCTCACAACCTCCGTGAAGTCATCAATGCCTGCATTCTGGTTCTTGATAACCCCGAAGCAACGCTCGACGACCTTCTCACCTGCGTTCCCGGTCCCGACTTCCCCACCAAGGGTATCATTATGGGACGTTCCGGCATCCGTCAGGCGTATGAAACCGGCAGAGGACGTGTCGTCGTCCGCGCGAGAACGCATTTTGAGGAATACGGAAAAGAAAAGAGAACGAGAATCATCGTTACCGAACTTCCGTATCAGGTCAATAAGCGTCAGCTGATCAAGAACATCGCGGATCAGGTCAAGGAAAAACGTCTCGAAGATATTTCCGACCTTCGTGAAGAGTCCGACAGAAACGGTATGCGTATCGTAATCGAGTTGAAGAAGGATGCCAACGCACAGGTCGTCCTCAACAAACTCTTTACGCAGACCGAACTTCAGTCCTCCTTCTCCATCAATATGCTGGCTCTCGTTGAGAATCAGACACAGCCGAAAATTCTTTCTTTGCGCCATATTCTCGACGAATATCTCGCGTTCCAGAAAGATATAATTACAAGAAGAACAAAGTTCGACCTCCGCAAAGCGCGTGAGAGAGAACACCTCCTGCAAGGTCTTCTGATCGCACAGGACAACATTGATGAAGTTATCGCCATCATCCGTTCTTCCTACGACAACGCAAAAGACAGATTGATGGAGAGATTCGGACTTGACGACGTACAGTCTCAGGCGATCCTCGATATGCGACTCAAAGCACTTCAGGGACTTGACCGTGAGAAACTGCAAGCCGAGTTTGATGCTCTCGAAGAGAAGATCAAGTGGTTCATCTCCCTTCTCGAAGACGAAAATCTCATGAAGGAAGAACTCAAGAAAGAACTTTCCGAGATTGCCGACAAGTTCGGTGACGACAGAAAGACCGAGATCGCGGAAGTGGAAGAAGAGATTGATCTCGAAGATCTTATCGAGCGCCACACCTGCGTGATCACCATGACGCATACCGGTTACATCAAACGTCAGAGAGCCGACACTTACACCGCGCAGAACAGAGGCGGTAAGGGTATCGTCGGTATGACGACCAAAGAGGATGATTACGTCGAAAAAGTACTCGTCGCCAACAGCCATTCCTTCATTCTGTTCTTCACCAACCGCGGTAAAGTCTACATGAAGAAGGCATACAGAATTCCCGAAGCGTCGAGAACCGCAAAGGGAACCAACCTCGTGAACATTCTCGAACTTGAAAAAGATGAGAAAGTTACCGCGATTCTCTCCGTTCTCGGATTTGCCGAGGGCGAATACCTCACCATGGTTACGAGAAAAGGTGTCATCAAGAGAACGAAACTCACCGAATTCTCCTATCAGAGAAAGGGCGGTAAGATCGCGATCCGTCTTGACGAAGGCGACAGTCTTCTGTTCGTCCGCCACACCAAGGGTGAAGAAAGCCTTATTCTCGCCTCCAAGGGCGGTATGGCAGTCCGCTTTGACGAAAACAACGTCAGATGCATGGGCAGAACAGCAAGAGGTGTGCGTGGCATGACGCTCGGCGAAGGCGATGAGATCATCGGCGTTGCCCTTGTCGATCAGGAAAAGACACTTCTCACCGTTTCCGAATTCGGTCTCGGTAAACGCTCCGCGTTCGACGAGTTCCGTGAAATGAAGAACAGAGGCGGTAAGGGTGTTACCGCACAGAAACTCACCGAGAAATCCGGTAACCTCGCCGCGATCGCTACCGTCAGCGAGGACGACGATATCATGTTGATCACCAACGACGGTACCATCATCCGTACGCCCGTTTCCGGCATCAACGTATATTCGAGAGCCGCCGCCGGCGTTATCGTGATGCGTCTTGACGAGGGTTGCTCCATCATCAATATGGCGCGTGTCGAAAAGGAAGAAGAGATCGAGGAAGAAGCCGAAGCCGTTGAGGAAGAGGCAAAGAACACCGTGATCCTGTCCGAAAACGACGCGGAGAACGCACCCGAAGTTTCCGAAGCGGCAGCCGAAGAGCCTGCTGACGAAGAACCCGCCGGGGAAGAATCTTCCGAAGAAGCCAAAGACGAAGAATGAAACTTAAACTTCTGACCGTTCTGCTCCTGCTTGTCATGATTTTCTCCATGGCGGCAGGCTGCGGAAAAGAGAAAAACAATACGATCCCCGACAGAACCTACGATGAAGGGGAAATTCTTGCGGCGGCGACGGATCTGATCCCGAAAACCGCGGTCTTCAACTTCATTTTCTGGGGGGAGGGAATTCCCGCGGCGGAGGAACCTTTCACCTTCGGAAAGTACGCCGAGGCAGACGGCACGTGGCTGGAAGAACACGGATTTGTTTCCGTTTCGGACGTCAGGGAAAAGGCGGGAGAAGTTTTTTCCGCCTCCATGATGCGTTGGATAGAGAACACCGTCCTCACGGGAGTCCAAGCCGAGAACGGCTACGTCAGTATCGCACGATACCTCGATTACGAAACCGAAGGATCTTCGTATTTTATGGTGAATCCCGACGCGAAAGTTTACGTGACGGACTCCACGGAATACGATCTTGATTCCCTGCAGGTTCTGGGTTCCAAAGGCGAGACCGTAAAGGTCAGACTCGATTGTACGGTCACGGACAAAGAATCCGGCGAAAAAAAGACGGTTTCCCTCACAGTGAATCTGTTTGAAGAAGAAGCCGGATGGCGTATCGACTCCACCACCTACCAATCCTATTAATTCAAAAACAAAAATCATACATAAAGAGAGGATTTTCAGATGACTTTCAGTGAGAAACTCGTGAAACTCAGAAAAATGAAAGGACTTACGCAGGACGAATTTGCAAGTGCGGTCGGCGTTTCCCGCCAGGCAGTTTACAAATGGGAATGCGGTCAGTCTTATCCCGAAGCCATGAAACTTGTGGAAATCAAAATGCTCTTCAACATCTCGATTGACGACCTTCTCGACGACACCTATGAAGTGATCGTTCCCGAAAAGAAGAAGAGAAAGAGAATTTCCAAAGAAGAGGCAGCCGCCGTCAAGACTGCCGTGGAAGAGGAAACCAACGTTCCTGTGGAAGAACCCAAAGCGGAAGAACCCAAGGAAGACGTCAAAGAAGAACCCAAAGAGGAACCGAAGGCGGAAGAACCCGTAGCCGAGGAACCCAAAGAAGAGGTTAAGGAAGAAGCCCCTGCGGTCGAAGAAAAGGCAGAAGAAAAAGCCGAAGCCCCCACGGAAGAGAAACCCGCAGAACCTCAGAAACCCGAAAGAGTCAGCCTGTTTGAAAGACTCTTCGGCAGAAAATAATCGACATTTTGTAAAGAAATATTTGATTTTTTCGACATAAAACGATCAAAAACGGTCGAACAGAGAAGTTTTCTGTCCGATATGCCTGTCTACGCGATTTTTGATTTTCCTGCATAAAATCCCGAAAAAGCGCCGATTCTTGCTGTGAGAAGTTAAGACTCTTTGCGCAAATTGCAAAGAATTGTTAGAACGGGGGCGCATCGTGAAAGGGTATCAAAGACGCATATTTTGTGTGAACGATCCGGAGAGCGGGATCTTCGATACGGCATATTTCATTTTGAAAGACAATCCCGCGGACTTGCCGCCGCGGACCGTATTGGAAGAAGCCATGCGTATCGCGAGGACCGTCGGGGAAAATACTCCCCTGCGGCGACGGAAAAGAGTGTTTCTCTCCTACGTTCTCACGTTTCTCGGCGGTGTCATCTCCGCCATCCTCATTTTTGCCGTTTTCGGTCTGTTTGCTTTGTTAAAACGATAGGGGTGCCGTAAGAAGCACCCCGCAATTACAGAAAGAATAATTCTATGAATGACATAAATAACAACGCACCCGCATCGGGTGAGAAAAAGAAAAAACGCTATTACCGTCCGAAAAAGAAGAGGTCCGCTCCCCGTCCGGACGTAAAGAAAGACGAATCCCAAAAACCCGTCCGCAAGGACAAAGCGGTCAAACCCGCCGTACAGGAACCGAAAGCAGTCAAAGCCGAAGAAAAAAAGACCGCCCCCCTACATCAGAGAAAGAAGAAAAAACCGACCTCCGCCCCCACCTACACGGAAAAGAAACAAGGCAAGTATTCCCCCGCGACCGGCATTTTCTCGGACATCACCGACAAGATCTTCGATAAAAACGTGAAGATCGAGGAGCCGGCGGAGGAATTTTACGCCGTAACCGCGCCCGCCGTTTCCGCGAAGAAACAGAACGGGAAAAAGTCCGCAAACGCCAAAAAGCCCTCCGAAAAGAGTTATAAATACAACGGCGACGGCAAACTCCGCGTGTTCTCTCTCGGCGGTTTGCAGGAGATCGGAAAGAATATGACCGTCATCGAGTACGGCGACGACATCGTCGTGATCGACTGCGGCATGGCGTTCCCCGACGAGGAGATGCCCGGCATCGACCTTGTCATTCCCGACGTTTCCTACCTTGTCAAGAACCGCGAGAAGGTGAGAGGCATTCTCATCACCCACGGACACGAAGACCACGTCGGCGCGGTCGCTTACGTCCTCTCGCAGATCAACGTGCCGATCTACGGCACCCGCCTTTCCCTCGGTATCATCGAGGGAAAACTCGAAGAAAATCCCCCGAAAACCGCTCCGGATCTTCGCACTGTCGAAGCCGGCGATACCGTCCGCCTCGGCTCTCTCTTTGCCGAGTTCATCCACGTGAACCACTCCATTGCGGATGCCTGCGCCATCGCCGTGACAACGCCTGTCGGTGTCGTATTCCATACCGGAGATTTCAAACTCGACGTGTCCCCCATCGACGGCAAAATGATGGATCTTACCCGCATCGGCGAGATCGGAAAAGCCGGCGTCACTCTCCTTCTGTGTGAGTCCACCAACGCCGAGCGCCCCGGCTTCACGCCCTCTGAGCGCACGGTCGGAAACTCGCTGGAACGCATTTTCACGCAGTACGTAGACAGACGGCTCATCATCGCCACCTTCTCGTCGAACGTCCACCGCGTGCAGCAGATCATTGACGCGTCCCACCGCCACGGCAGAAAAGTTGCCATTCTCGGCAGAAGCATGGTGAACGTCATCGGCGCGGCGACCGAACTCGGTTACATGGATCTCCCCGAAGATACGCTCATCGACATTTCGGATATCAAGCGCTACAAGCCCGAACAGATCACCTTGATCACGACGGGAAGCCAGGGGGAGCCGATGTCCGCGCTCTACCGCATCGCGTTCGCGGAACACGATAAAGTCAAACTCTCCTCGTCCGACGTCGTTATCCTTTCTTCCTCCGCCATCCCCGGCAACGAGAAGGACGTCGGAAAGATCATCAATATGCTCGTCAAGAACGGCGTGAAAGTCGTCAACGATGCCACCGAGTCGGTTCACGTTTCCGGTCACGCCTGCCGTGAGGAACTCAAACTGATGATGGCACTGCTCAAACCCAAGTATTTCATGCCCATCCACGGCGAGTACCGCCACCTCTACGCGAACAAAGAAAACGCGGAATACATGGGTATCCCCTCACAGAACATCTTTGTCAGCGAGATCGGAAAAGTCCTTGAGATCGACCGTAAAGGCGCGAGATTCAACGGCAACGTCCCCGCGGGCAGAGTTCTTGTGGACGGTGCGGGTGTCGGTGACATCGGAGCCGTCGTTCTCCGCGACAGAAAGCATCTTGCCGAGGACGGACTTGTCGTTGTCGTCGCGTCTGTAAACCCGACGGACAGAAGTCTGGTTTCCGGCCCCGATATCGTTTCGCGCGGATTCGTGTACGTCAAGGAGTCCGAAGAACTGATGGACGGTGCCCGTCAGGTGGCTGCCGATGCCATTGAAAAGGCGCTCGACGCAAACGCGTTCGACTGGACGGAGATCCGCAACCGGATCAAAGATGCCCTCGCGAAATTCATCTACCAAAAGACAAAACGCAGTCCGATGATTCTCCCCGTGATCATGGACGTATAAAGTGTTTCGGTGCGGATTTCTCCGCGCCGAAAACAACAAAAAGGTGTTCTCCGAAAAGAGAACACCTTTTTGTTATGTAAATAAAGATTGACAAGAATCACTGTGCCGCTTTTGCCTCTGAGGGAGATGCCCCCGCTTCCTGTTGCGCGCGGTAGAGAATCCGCACCCGACGGAAGGTCAGAAGTATGCAGAAGAACGAATACACGTAATAGATAAGATACGTGATCTGCGCCGGATCGGCGACGGTCATGAACACGCCGGAAACGATGGACAGAATTCCGTTCGGGATGCCCCAATAGGAGTATTCGCGATAGGCGAGGAGCGTCAGAACGGTGGTTACGTTAGAAACGACGGTGATCGCGCGGTCGATCACGTCAAGTCCTGCGTTTTCGGCAGGGGCAAGCCATTCCCGATTTCTCGCAAAGGCGAAACCGCCGACAAGAAGCGCAAACAGAAGAACCGATCCGAGAATGAGGAGAATATTCTGCTTTTTCGTCATAGAGCCGAGTTTTACACTCGCACCGTCTTTTTTACGGTTCCAATTGAGAAACGTCAGAAATTGCAGGACGGAATTGACGGCAACGGCGGTAACCGCACTCGTGTACATTCCGAGCGAGAAAAATACGATACCGTAGAGAATGGAGTTACAACCGCCGAGCAGAGGAGCAAGGCGGCTGACTTTCGTTTGCAGATACAGGACGAAGAGCGAAACGAACAGAGGCAGGATCCGGAAGAAGGACTGCGAGAACAGATAGCCGGTAACGGCGATCGCAACGGCAACGGCGGCGATGACCGCGTACATCGGTGAAAAACGAGTTGTCTTTTGTGTATGCATAATTGCTTCTTTTCTTTAGCGGAGTCAATCCGCGAGGTAGGCCTCGGCGGCGGTGCCGTAGGCGTACATGGCTTTCGCTAATCTGCCGATCGCGTCGCTCTGCCGCTTTGCGGCAATGTAGTCGTTGAGTGAGTATTTCAAAACGGAATATCCGACGGTGAAGACAAACTTTTTATTGAAATCCGTCGGCGCGATGCCCTCGGTTTCCATCACTTTGACGCCCTTGCTGTCGACCGAGTAATCCGCAGGTTTGCCGTCGATCATGGGGACGATACCGTCGGGGGCGGTGAATTTGACCGCGATGCGGTTCTGATAAGTGAATAGAACGTTGGCACTCGTAATACTCGTTCCCGATGTGTTGACGGGGCGGGCTTCCGCGGCGGCAACAGGGGCGCGGTGTGCCATTTCAGACAGAGTAAAGTCGTCAAACCAGATACTGTACGTCTGCTGACCGGACGGATCCGAACCCAAACCGTTCACGGTAATTGCCATTCCGCGGACGTCCGCGGGGGTGAAAACGGAATCGTAGATGAAGTCAACGTAGGCGGTGTGCCACTCGCCGAGAACGGCGGTGCGCTCGGTCACGATCCTGCCGCCCGAGTAGCCGTTGCCGGACGCGTAGCCGATGTCGACGGTGCAATCCCCCTCACCGATCCGGCGCTCGACCTTGTAACGGAAGGTCAGACGGTAGTGCTTTCCGCTCGTCGCGGTGTTCAGCACGCCGTTCACGCAAAGTACGGCATAGTCCTTGTAACCGATCAGACGGTAAGCGAGGTTGTCGCCGTCCTTCTCTGCGGTGAGGGAAGCGCCTGCTTCCAGACCTTTCGTCGTAACGATGGGTTCCGCGGTGTCGACGTCAAATCCGGCGATCGTCAAAAATCCCGGCGTTACGATCTCATAGAGGACGATGTCGTCGATGAGAATTCCGACACTCTTTGCGCCGTCGAAACCGAGGATCAGATCCGCGTTTTCGGTCAGAGTGTAGGAACAGATGAACTCTTTGGAAACCTCGTTCCATACGCCGGCGGTGCCGTTCTCGCGGGAAAGAACCGCGGAGTCGCTCTGCGAGCCGTAGCCGACGGTGAACTCTCTTGCGGTGTCGGAACGGTAGCGGAAGGAAAGAAGATACCGTTTGCCGGGCGCCATACCCGCTACGGCGTTTTTCAGGATCACGGATTTTTCACCCGCGGTGTTCTCCGCGGTGATTTTCAAAACCTTGTTGGCAGTGGCTTCCTCCGCGACGGCGGCGCTGCAAAGGGTGGTTTGTACGATGGCGGAAACTTCGTCGAAATCGACGTTCGAGAGCGTTTTTTTCTCGGCGGACGGTTCCTTTTCCAACATGGATTTCGTTTCGTTCGCGTAGTAGAGAAGCGCGTCGATCAGAGAAGCGAGTTTTTCGTTTTCGGGGTCTTTTTCGAGCAGGGTGTCGAGGTATGCTTTGAGCGAGGTTTCCGCGGTCAGAACGGCGGTTTCTCCGTCCGTGACCTCGACCGTGACCGTGTCGGAAACGTTCTGTGCGCCGAGATTTCCCAAGACGGCGTCATAGACGGCGTAGGTCTTTCCGTAGGCGGTGAACTCGGAATTCTCCGCCTTGACGGGGGAAACTTCCGTCTTGCCGTCCTCGCCGACCTTGAAACCGACCATCGGATCTTCCGCGCAGAGGATCATGCGGAAGGAGAGCGAGAGCGATGCGCTGACCGTGCAGAACATGGAATCCAAGCGGTCGCCGAGGTTCGGGAACGCGAGCGCGAAATAGGAATAGTCCTCTTCGCCGACGGCGGTCTTGACGAGGGAACAGTTGCCGAAATACAGCGAGGATTTTGCGCTTTGCGCTTCTTCGCATTGGCGGATCTCATCCCAGGCGACGGACTTTCCGAGCCATTCACCCGCGCGGATCCGCGCGGTAAAGACGAGTTCGGTATCAACAAAGAAGGAAATCTGCGCCTGACTCCTGTCGACCGTGACGGAAACGTCGGTCAGTTTGTCGGAGGAAAGTCTGCCGATCTTCACAAAGGAGGACGCGTTTTCAAACGCAAAGATCCGTCCGGTGCCGTCGATTTTCAAAAGCGGGGAATTTACACTCTGTCCCGCGGCGTTCGTTCCGCACTCACAGAGCAGGATCGGCAGGGCGCGGCAATCGGCTTCCGTCATCGCGGAGAACGAAACCGTGTAACTCTGCGCGTTTTCCGCGTTGCCGACGGTGAAACCGTAGTCTGCGGCGTTCCCGCCGTTGCACGTGGCTTTCGTGATCTTGTCCGAACCGCAAACGCTCACCGTTTCCGAAGAATCGACGTTGGGAAACGTCACGGCACAAGGTTCCGGCACCTCTTCGGGAGATGCGGCGCCGACGGGGAGCCAAAGGAACAAAAGTATCACAGTCAGCAGCGCGGCGATCGACCGGATTTTATGTTTTTTCATGAAGATCTCCTTCGTTTGCTACATTAGATTATAGTATACCATAGGTTATTATATCAAAAACAAGGCGTTTTCACAAGGTGGCAACCTTGACAAATTTTTCACACGATATTTGTGCATCGTGTATAAGAGCGCCCCCAAAAACAAAGAGCCGCAGGCTTTTCGGCCTGCGGCTCTCCATGCTTTTCAAAGCATTAAACGGTCAATTCGAATTCGTCTTCAATTCCGGTGAAATTGCTGGTAGCGATCACGTCGGAAGAGTTCATGTTGACGATTTTAAGTTCGGGAGCAACGAAAGTTTGTTTCATTTTATCATATCCTCCTGATCATTCAATGGTCGCGTATGCCTCGGCGGCAACACCGTAAGCATGCATAGCGTTCGTGAGAGCGGAGATTTTCGCATTGCCGGTCATCGCGATGGCGTAAGCGTTCACGCTGTAAGTGAGCGTTGAAGTGCCGACGGTGAAGGTAAACTCTTTATCGAAATCGGTAGGCGCGATGCCAGCGGTCGAGATCTTCCACAGTCCGTCGCCAAGGTCGGTGGAAACGACGTCAACGCCTGCGGTCATACCGCCTTCAACACCTCTGTTGGTGAGGCCGGGCGTAAGGCCGTCGAAATCGGCAGCCGCACGTGCAGTGAGTCCGGGAACTTCGAGTTTTTCCAATTTCAGGTCGTCGATATAAACGGTGTTGTTGGCACTGCCGGAGCCGAGACCTTCGATGTTAAGACCGATGTAGTTGTGGGTAGTTTCTTTATAGTTGCAGATGAAAGTAATCGAGTAATCTTTCCATACGCCGATCTGACGCCATTGATCACCGTAACCGATGGCGAAACTTTCGCCGCCGTTGGAAGAAACGACTTTGTAGCGGAAGGAGAGTGTGTAAACCTGACCGATGACGGTATCTGCCATAAATCCGGAAAGATCGGTCATCTGCTGAGCAGTCGTGTCGACACAGGAGGAACTCCAAACTTTATTACCACCGTCGGAGACGATGAAAGATACCGCATTTCTCTGTGCGGTGCCGAGAGAACGATTATCAAAATCGAGATCCTGAAGTACGGTAACGAATGCGGAATTGTCCTTTCCGAGATACTCACGAGATTCGTAGGAATAGAGAAGGACGGAGTCGATGAGAGTCAGAAGTTCTGTGTCGGAGGGGTTGTTTTCTTTCAGCGTCGTAAGATATTTTAAAGCGGAATACTCTTCGCTGATCAAGGTGCTTGCACCGTTTTTTACGGTGATGGTGAATGTGTCGGTGATGTTTTGAGGGCCGATGCCTGCATAAACGGCGTCATACTGGCGGACGGTCTTTCCGTCAACGAGATACGTCTCGAATTCGGGAACGAGAGTCACCGTAATGCTTACCGTTTTGCCCTTGGCGTCGGTAATTTCAACCGTGGGAAGTTCAGCGTTGGAGCAGAAACGGAAAGAAAGATTCAAAGAATCGTTCAGCGTTCCCTGCCCGGACTGAATGGCATTTGCCGGGAGAGGTTCTTCTGCGGATGGCACAAAAGGAATTGCGATAATCATCATAGCCGCAAGAACGAGGAGGGCAACAAGTCTGATTTTGCGGGTTTTCATAATACGCTCCTTGATATTTTTATTGGTATATAAATTACAACAAATTCCCATTTATAAAACAATCGGCAAAAACAACGAAATAATCTCCTGTGAATTGTGCAAGACAAACAAAAAACGCGGCTCTTTGCGAGCCGCGGAAAACATTTTGAAACATTTGCACTTACGCGCGGTACATACCCGCGTCGGCATCTTCGCCGAGAATGGGCGCTTCGCCGAAAATGCGTTTATAGAGAACTTCCGCAAAGAGGGCGTGCATTTCCCGCTCCGGATGGTTGATCCGGTTGATGAGCAGGGAAGAGGTGTCGATTCCGGCATCCGCCATCCCGCGCCATACCGCATAGGCATCCGCGACGGGAACGCCGCATTCTTTTGCCAGCGCGCGTCCGGCATCGGTGAGCGCGTCGAGCATTCCGGAGTTCTGCATATCGGCGGTCTTGGCGGCGTATTCGTAGTACTTCGGCTCGGTGTCCTCGGTGCGGTAGGTGTTGAGCATATTCGACGTGAGATACATCACGTCCACGCCCGCCGCTTTACATTTGTTGAAAATCCCGCGCATCGCGTCCGTGAAAACGGGGATCGGCTCGTTGACGTCGTTCAGTCCGAAGCAGACGATCACGAGGTCGGGATTGTGCGGAAGCACGTACTTATCCATGATGGAAAGTCCGTAGGGTGCGGTAACTCCGCCTACGGCGGCATTGATGATATTCACGGGGGTGTAAGGGAAGCGCTCGTTGATCATCAGACGCAGACGGTCGTGATAGACCGCGCGGTAGTCGTGATTCTTCGGCGGAACGAAGCAGCCGTGCGAAACACTGTCGCCGACGATGACGATCGTGATCGGCCCCTCCTCTTCGAGTTCCTTCTGCCCACCGAGAACACGGCGGCAGATCTTCAGATCCTCAGTGTCGGCGCCGTCCATCTGTTCGACGGCTTTGCGCCAAAACGTTTTTGCTTTTTCAAGTTCGGTCATGACAGTATCCTTTCCTGTGGCAAGTCTGCCGTTTTTTTCATAATCTGTCGTTGAGGGGAATCTCTCACTCTTGTTAGGGGGAATACTTATGAAGATCGTGGTTTTCCGTTCTCCGCGGTTTCTGTCGCCGCTCTTGGCAAAGATTTTCGGCTTGAAGAAATAGGCGCGGAGAGTAAAGTAAACTTTACAAAATTTACTTGTTTTCGGCGGCTTTTCGCCGTTTTTGGGAATCGAGATAAATGAGAAGAACGCTCACGTCCGCGGGGTTGACACCGCTGATGCGGGACGCCTGCCCGATGTTCAGCGGACGGATCTTTTCGAGTTTTTCGATGCTTTCCAGACGCAGTCCCGGAATCGACCGGTAGTCGATGCCGGCGGGGAGAAGTTTGTCTTCCAGTTTCTTTCTGCGGGCGACTTCTTCCTCTTCTCTGCGGATGTAACCTTCGTATTTGATGCCGATCTCCGCCGTCACGCGCACGGCGCGGGGAAGTGCCGGTCTGTCCTTGTCGAGCGGGGATAAAACGTCGTAGCCGAGTTCCGGACGGCGGATGAGTTCCGACAGGCGGATGCCGGTGGAAATGGGCGCGGAATTCAGACTTTCAAGCAGTTGATTGACTTCTTCCGACGGGGCGACGATCACGTCGTGCAGACGCGCGGTTTCCGCCTCGATGGCTTTTCTCTTTTCGCAGAAAGCGAGGTATCTGTCTTCCGGCAGAAGTCCCACGCGCCGACCGATGTCGGACAGGCGCAGATCCGCGTTGTCCTGCCGCAGGAGCAGGCGGTATTCCGAGCGGGAAGTCATAATGCGGTACGGCTCATTCGTGCCTTTGGTGACGAGATCGTCGATCAGCGTTCCGATATAGGAGGACGAGCGCGGCAGGATCATCGGCTCTTCGCCCTTGACCGCCAACGCGGCGTTGATGCCCGCGACAAGTCCCTGCGCGGCGGCTTCTTCATAGCCGGACGTGCCGTTGAACTGTCCCGCGCCGTAAAGACCGGACACCTTTTTGAATTCCAGCGTGGGGAACATCTGCGTCGGCTCTGCGCAGTCGTATTCGATCGCGTAGGCGTAACGCATGATCTCGGCGTTTTCAAAGCCGGGGAGCGAGTGTACCATATCTTGCTGAACGTCCGTCGGCATGGACGTGGAAAATCCCTGCAGATACATTTCGTCGGTCGAGGCACCGCAAGGTTCGATAAAGAGTTGGTGGCGTTCCTTGTCCGCGAAACGCACGACCTTGGTTTCGATGGACGGGCAGTAACGGGGACCTGTTCCCACGATGTTTCCCGAATACATAGCGGACCGTCCGAGGTTGTCCTTGATGATTTTCAGCGTTTCGGGCGACGTGTAGATCATGTGGCAGGGGGTCTGTTCTCTGCCGTTGAGTTCGGCTTCGTCCGTGCGTGAGGAGAAGGGCGTGACCGGCGTTTCTCCTGCCTGGATCTCGGTTTTCGTAAAGTCGATGGACCGTTTGCTGATACGCGCGGGGGTTCCCGTTTTGAAACGGAGAAGTTCGATGCCGAGTTCCGAGAGCGAGGCGGAAAGCCCCTTGGACGGAAGCATACCGTCGGGACCGGAAGAAAACGTCTTGTCCCCGACGAAAACGGCGGATTCGAGGTAAGTGCCGGAAGCGATGACGGCTTTTTCGGTTTCGTAGCGGTCGCCGAGCGAGGTTTCCACGTAGGAAACGGCGGTCTTACCGTCTTTTTCGGTGACGCCGATTCTGACGATCTCCGCCTGGATCAGACGGAGGTTTTCCTGTTTCTCGACCGTCTGTTTCATCAGCGTTTTGTAAAGCGCTCTGTCCGCTTGCACGCGTTTGGAATGTACCGCCGCGCCTTTGCCGAGGTTGAGCGTGCGGGATTGCATGGTCACACGGTCCGCGGCGTAACCCATTTCACCGCCGAGGGCGTCGATCTCGAACACGAGATGTCCTTTCGCGGTTCCTCCGATCGAGGGGTTGCAAGGCATATTGCCGACCGCGTCGAGGTTCATGGTGAATAACACCGTGTCGATCCCCATTCTCGCCGAAGCGAGCGCTGCTTCGATTCCTGCGTGACCCGCGCCGATCACGGCGACGGAAGTTTTGTACTGTGTCATTGTTTCAATGCGGGGGCATTTCCCGCCTTTCTATGAAATAGGAAAGAATTGTCTGATCAGAAGGCGATGCGTTCGATCTTCTTCACCCATTTGGATTCGGGATCCACCGTGAAGAGAACGCCGTCCGCGCGGACTTTTCCGGAGGCGGGGGTGAATTTCCCCGGCAGTCTTGTACGCATCCGGCGGACGACTTCGGCGGGATCCATGCCGAGGACACCGCCGGTTTCCCCGCACATGCCGAGGTCACTGATATAGCCGGTGCCGTTCGGCAGAATGGTCGCGTCCGCGGTGGGGACGTGAGTGTGAGTTCCGAAAACGACGGAGATCGCGCCGTCGTAGGCGTAGGCAAGAGCGCATTTCTCGCCGGTCGCTTCCGCGTGGAAGTCCATCACGGCGATGTCGTATCTGCCTTCTTCGTTTTTGAGGATCCTGTCGATCTTCGGATAGGGGTTGTCGGGAACGGGTTCCATCATCGCCTGTCCGAGGGCGTTCATCACAAGAACGCGGTACCCCGCGGCATCGGCGATCGTGTAGCCGTAACCCGGCACTTCGTCGGGGAGGTTGAGCGGACGGAGCAGGTTCTTCTCGGATTCCAGCACGTCGAGGATCCCCCGCCCGCGCAGGGTGTGATTGCCGCCCGTGATGACGTCGGCTCCGCTGTGAAACAGCGTTTGCGCGCCTTCCGGCGTGATGCCGCTGATGACCGAGGCGTTCTCGCCGCTGACGATACAGAGATCGACACCGTAGAGTTTGCGGATGTTCCAAAGCCGGTTTTTCAGATGTTCAAGCCCGCCGGGGCTTGTGACGTCGCCGATGGCAAGGATTTTCATGGGCGGTTCCTTTCAAAAACAGGGCTACTCGGAAAAGAGCAGCCCGTGGAGAGTTATGGGATTTTGCGTTCGGCTCACTTCGCGTAATCGACGACGCGGGATTCGCGGATGACGCTGACTTTGATCTGACCGGGATAGTTGAGTTCGCTCTGGATCTTCTGCGCGATGTCGTGCGCGAGGATCTTCATGCGGTCGTCATCCACCGTTTCGGGTTTGACGAGAATGCGGACTTCACGTCCTGCCTGGATGGCAAAGGTCTTTTCAACGCCCTCGAAGTCGGCGGATACCTCTTCGAGTTTCTGCAAGCGTTTGATGTAGTTTTCAACGTCCTCACGGCGCGCACCGGGTCTTGCGGCACTGATCGCGTCGGCGGCCTGAATGATAAAGTCGATCACGGAGGTGGCGTCTACGTCGCCGTGATGCGCCTCGATG
>JAKSPH010000010.1 GCA_024404975.1 Clostridia bacterium
CCGACAAAAACATGCTGGAACTGACGCACACCGTCGCCGACGAATACAAGCAAGGCAAGACGATCCCGGAGATTTTGGCGGCACATGATATCAAGGAGATCAACGTGATCGACGGAAACGGCATTATCACCGAGAGCAACTATCCGGAATATCTCGGCTTTGATATGGGTTCCGGCGAACAGTCGGGAGAATTTCTCATTCTTCTCGGAGATACCGAGGAACTCGTGCAGGATTACCGTCCGATCGCGCTCAACGAAGAAGTGAGCCGGAAATATGCCGCCGTCAAATTGGATACCGGCTTTATCCAGGTCGGTTACGACGCGGAATCCTTCCAAAGAGATATCGACCGCGAAGTGCTCAACATCACGAAGAACCGCCACGTCGGAAAGACCGGTTACGCCCTCGTCATGGATGCGTCGTACAATATCGTGAGCGCGCCGTCCTATATTTCCCGCGAGAATATCGAGCAGGAAGCCAACGGAATGAAAGTTACGCCGACGGAGAACGAAACCTTCGTCATGGAAGTGAATCACGAGAAGTCCAGCTGCCGGTTCACCCGTGTGGAAGGTTACTTTATCGTGTCCGTCCTTCCGTACTCGGAAGCCATGCAGTCGAGAAACACCGCGATCTACGTGAACACCTTTATGGAGATCCTCGTGTTCGCCGTACTGTTCGCGATGGTCTATTTCCTTATCAAAGCCGTTGTCGTCAACCGTATCAAGACCATCAACAATTCGCTTTCCAGAATTACGGACGGCGATCTCGGCGTGGTCGTCGACGTGCGTTCGAACGTGGAGTTCTCGTCGCTCTCCGATGACATCAACTCGACGGTCAGCACCTTGAAGTGCTACATTGACGAAGCCGCCGCGCGTATCGACAAGGAACTTGAACTCGCCAAGAACATTCAGACCTCGGCGATCCCCGGCACCTTCCCCGCATATCCCAAGCACCGCGATTTCGATATTTTCGCGCTGATGAACCCCGCGAAGGAAGTCGGCGGCGACTTCTACGACTTCTATCTTACCAAAGGCGATACTATGAACTTCGTGATTGCGGACGTTTCCGGTAAGGGAATCCCCGCCGCAATGTTCATGATGCGAGCCAAGACCGAACTCAAATCCCTGACCGAAGCGGAGCTTCCCCTCGATGCCGTGTTCACCGACGGTAACCGCGCTCTCTGCGAAGGCAACGACGCCGGAATGTTCGTGACCGCATGGCAGGGAAGTCTGGATCTTCTGAGCGGCGATCTCACCTTCGCAAACGCGGGACATAACCCGCCCCTCATCCGCCACGCAGACGGTAAGTTCGAATATCTGAAAACCCGTCCCGGCTTCGTTCTCGCCGGAATGGACAGCGTAAAATACCGCACCCAGCAACTGAAACTCACCCCCGGCGATACCGTATTTCTGTACACGGACGGCGTTACCGAGGCGACGAACGCCAACAACGAACTCTACGGCGAAGAACGCCTTTTGACAGCGATCAATTCGAGAGAATTCGAGACTGTGCGCGAATTGTGTACCTTTATCCGCGGCGAGATCGACGGCTTTGTCGGCGATGCCCCGCAGTTTGACGATATCACTATGGTGGCTCTGCGCTACTTCGGTCAGAAGGAAACGCCGACGATCCGATTTGAAGAAGCAAAACTCGAAGATATCGGTGCGGTGACCGAGTTTGCCGAGCAGGCGCTCGAAAAGTACGGTTGCCCGATGAAGGTCATCACGCAGATGAGCGTCGCGATCGACGAAATTTACAGCAATATCGTGCGTTACGGCTATAAGGGTACAGTAGGTCCGATTACCGTGACCGTTCACGAGAGCGAAGATCCCCACGCCGTTTCGATCCGCTTCCGTGACAACGGCGTTCCGTACAATCCTCTCACAAAAGCGGATCCGGACGTAACGCTTTCCGCGGAAGAACGTCAGATCGGCGGCCTCGGCATCTTTATGGTCAAAAAAATGATGGATGACGTCCGCTACCGTTATGAGAACGGACAGAATATCCTCACCGTGAAGAAACTCCTCGAAAAATGAGGGCGTTTGCCGTGTGAGTTGCAATACGATTGAAATTGAGAGGTGATCCCTTTTGTTTGAAAGATTCAGCGACGCCGTCCGGTTTGCTACAGAGGCACACGCAGGACAGGTGCGCAAAATGTCAAATATCCCGTACATCCTGCATCCGATGGAAGTCGCTTCCGTCATCGGAACGCTCACGTCGGACGAGGACGTTCTGATCGCGGGACTTCTCCACGACACCGTGGAAGACTGCGGCGTCGATCCCTGCGAGATCCGTGAGAAATTCGGTCCGCGCGTCAGCGCCTTGGTACAGAGCGAAACGGAGAACAGGCACGCCGAACTTCCGCAGGAAGAATCGTGGAAGATCCGCAAGGAAGAGTCACTTCGGGCGCTTCACGATACAAAAGACACGAACGTCAGGATCCTGTGGCTCGGCGACAAACTTTCGAATATGCGTTCTATCGCGAGAGAATATGCAAAGTGCGGGAATGAAGTGTTCGCCGGATTGCACCAAACGGATCCGAAGATGCACGAGTGGTATTACCGCTCGATCGCCGAAGGTCTTTCGGAACTGTCCGACACCGCGGCTTACCGCGAATTTGTTACTTTGATTGAAACCGTTTTCGGAAATGGAGATAAATGATTATGAAATTTACTGTCAACAACGGAGAACTTTCTCTGTTTCTCGCAGGACGCGTGGATTCCGTGTCCGCGCCCGCCGTCGAAGCGGAGATCGAGAAGATTCGTTCGGAAACGGCGCATACTTCGGTCACCCTCGATGCCGATGATCTCGAATACATTTCTTCCGCAGGACTGCGTATCGTGCTTCGCCTTCGCAAGAACGAGCCGACGCTCCGCGTGATCAACGCCTCTGCCGAAGTGTATGAGATTTTTGAAATGACGGGCTTCATCGAGATGATCCCGGTCGAAAAAGGTTACCGCAAACTCTCCGTCGAGGGTTGCGAGTCCATCGGCAAAGGCGCGAACGGCGAAGTGTTCCGCCTCGATCCCGATACCATCATCAAAGTATATCTGAATCCGGACAGTTTGCCGGACATCAAGAGAGAGCGAGATCTCGCAAGACGCGCCTTTGTCCTCGGTGTTCCGACCGCGATCCCTTACGACGTTGTCAAAGTCGGTGCGGGTTACGGTTCCGTCTTTGAACTTCTCAACGCGAAATCCCTTGCCACCCTCATCGCGGAGAATCCCGACAAGTTGGACGAATACGTGGGCATCTACGTGGATCTGATGAAAAAGATCCATTCTACCGAAGTGCGTCCCGAAGATATGCCCGATATGAAAGAAGTCGGTGTGAATTGGGCGAAGTTCCTTCTCCCTTACCTTCCGGAAAAAACGGGTGCGAAACTCGTTTCTCTCGTCGAGGGCATCCGCGATGACAACCACATGCTCCACGGCGACTACCATATCAAGAATGTGATGATCCAGAACGGCGAAGCGCTCCTCATTGATATGGACACTCTCTGCCACGGACACCGCGTCTTTGAACTTGCTTCCATGTTCAACGCCTACGTCGGATTCCTCGAACTCGACCACGATATGGCAAATCGGTTCCTCGGCGTTCCGTATGAAACCTGCCTTGCGATCTGGGAAAAGACCTTGCACCTCTACCTCGGAACGACCGATCCCGCAGAGATCGCGGCGGTGGAAAAACGCGCCATGGTCATCGGCTACACGCGTCTGATGCGCCGTGAGATCCGCAGAGGCGCTTTGGATACCGAGCAAGGCAGAGCAAAAACAGAGTATTACAAGAGCAAAATCATTGCGCTCGTCGACGAGGTCGATACGCTTGATTTTTAAGAAAGGATGATCGAATCATGACCATCGCCAAAACGCAGAACGGCACTGACGCGGTTCTCTCACTCGCGGGCAGACCTGACACGACGACCGCTCCGATGCTCGAAGCGGAGATCGGCACTCTTGACGGCACCGTTTCTCTGACTCTTGACTTCTCCGAACTTGAATACATTTCTTCCGCAGGACTGCGCGTTATCCTCGCGGTGCAGAAGAAAATGATGGGTAAGTCGGGCGAACTCGTTATTCAAAATGTAAATCCGGAAGTCAACGAAGTTTTCGAGATCACCGGTTTCTCCGATATTCTTACCATCCGGTAATCCCTGCCGTACCTCCATACAATAACGAAAAGAAGGAACAGAATCATGATCACTTCTCATACCGAAGAAGAATACAAGAAATTGCAGGAAGGCATTGACCGCATCACGCCTGCCATGTTCGAAGAATGCAAACTGACCGGCGACGATAAGGGCGAGTACGCCCTCCGCACGTTTTTGAACGCACTCCCGAAAGCCGTAGAGGAGAGCCGTAAGGTCGGGGAAACCCCCGCCGTCTGGCTGATCTACAATATGGGGCTTCTCGTAAAGACAAAAGAAACTTTCTTCTCCGTGGACCTCTGCCATCCCGGCGCGGTTTCCGTTGCTCCGATGCTCGACTTCGCCATGATCACGCACAATCACGACGACCACTACACAGACGCTTTTTACAACGTTATGAACGGAGAACTGAAAAAGACCGTTGTCAACAATTTTGAAGGCAACTACGGCGGTTACCGCGGCGGAAACTCCTTCGGCGGCGGTTATACACGCGGCGGAAAGACTTTTGAATTCGGTGACGTGAAGATCATTACCTCCTCCGCAGATCACAACGGCTATCTGATCGACTTCACCATGCCGTTCGAGATCCATATCGGCGACTTGGTCTTGTACCATACCGGCGACGTCTGCAACGTGAACAAACTCAATCCTACGGTAACGCCCGACATTTGGTTTGTGCATCCCGAATGCGGTCTGAAAGTCGTTGACGGTTACAACAAGTTCCGTCCCAAACTCACGGTGATCGGGCATCTCAACGAGATGGGACATGCAAAAGACCGTTGGCGCTGGTCCTTCGAGGACGGCTTCCGCTCGGCAAACGCCATCCGCGAACTCGGCGGAGAAGCGATCGTTCCCCTCTGGGGTGACAGAGTGCTTTGATCGGACAAACCGTCCGGCAACGCAGTATTTTCGGCAGAAAGCCAGATCGGCTTTCTGCCTTTTTTACGATTAGGAAAAAACGAAAATGCTTGTCTTTTTCAAAAGTAAGAATAACGGCGGGTGATTGACAAGCCGCTTTTTTCATTGTAGAATGAAATCACAAACTTATTTTAAATAAAGGAGCATAACTATGAACGCACGTAAACATCGGATCGTCGCGCTGATCCTTCTTTCGGCTCTGATGATCCTCGCGATCCCCACGGCGGCATCCGCCGGTGCTGCCTACACGGCATATAACGTCAACAGTGAAGACAAGGTTCTCTTCCAGGCCGTAACGACCGGATCCGCGAACCAGACAAGCTGGAAACGTCAGACTAACGGTTCGACGAAATATGCGGAATACGCCGCAGGCGCACACCTCTATCTCGATTACGATTACCTCGTAACCGATAACTCTCTCGGCGGAACCTTCCGCTATGACGGCATCCAACTGTTCTCCGTCAAGAAACTTTCCGCGGGCGCTCCGGAATGGTACAACGTACAGGGCTGGCACCATATCACGCTCGACCTTTGTGAAACCTACGAAGGCGGTGTTTCCACGCTGACTTCCGTCATTTTCGTTGACGGCGTCAAGACCTATACCCACATCATCACGGACGGCAGTTATCACCTCTACACGATGAACGGTGAAACGCCTGCCGCCGCAACAAACTTCTATATCGACCTCTATTCCAAAGATTCCACCGCCACCGCCGCCGCGCCGAAGACTCTCGGTTACAGCAACTACGTTTACGGCTTCGGCACCGAATCCGGTTATGCGGCACACAAGATCACTTACGTTCTGAACGGCGGTTCGTTTGAAAAATCCGTCGATTCAACGACGAATGCATCTTACGAAAACGTTTACAACTACTACAACAGCAAGACCGCTTTTGCTTCTCTGGCGACTCCCGTTTCGGAAGGTAAGATCTTCACCGGCTGGTATGCCGATGCCGGTCTGCACACCAAGGTCACCGCGGCAAACTATGCCGACGTGACTGACGGCACCGACATTACTCTCTATGCCGGCTGGACGACTTCCAACGGCGTGGAATCCGCGAGCGTTACCCTTTCCGAAGATCTCGCCCTCAACTTCTACGTCAACGCCGAACTCGGTGAAGGCGAAGTCATGACCGCGAAATTCACCAAAGGCACCGCCGTTACCGAAGCCGCAGGACAGATCCTCAAAGTTGAAAACGGCGTAACTTCTCTCAAATTCTCCTGCACCGACATCGGACCGCAGAACATCGACGAGTCCGTTTCCGCCGAATTCTTCGTCAATGACACTCTCCGCTTCTCCGAAACGTACAGTGTTCTCGAATACCTCAAGACGGTCGCCAAGGACTATGCGACGGTCGATGAAAAACTCGCGAATCTCGCAAACACGCTGATCTCCTACGGCTTCAACGCCGCAGATTTCAACGGCAAAGACCTCAGTGCATACGTTACCGCTCTGACCTCCGCGGATTTCGATACCGTCGATCCCGGCATCAAACGCTCCGGTCTCAGCGCATTCTCCAACTCCACCGTGGAAACCGTGGAAGGCAACAAGTGCGTCAAGATCCTCGGTCATCAGTCCAAGCACGTAACCGTGATCAACGATGCGTTTGCCGGCGCTTCCGTAGGTAAGACCTACCGCGTATCCTTCCGTTACAACCTCGTCCACAGTATCAACAGCGATAACAAGAAAGGTTCCTGGTTTGACGTTTGGTTCGGTAAAAACACCGGTGTTGCCGGCGCCGCAAGAATCGCCAACGTGATCGTTCCCGAACTCGGCACGTGGCAGACCTTTACCTTCGACGTCGTATTTGACAACGCCGAAAACGTAGGCCTTGCGATCAAGAACGAAGGCCTCGGCTCCAACAGTTCCGTAGACACCGAAGAACTCGCAAACGTCCTTCTGATCGACGACGTAACCGTTACCGAAGTTCCCGCAGTTGCCGCCGCTCCCGCAGGCGAGAAATCCGTTCCCGTCAACGCAGGCGACGCACAGATCAAGAGCGCGAACGTCCTCTTCGACCATCAGAACAAGATCGTTGTGAAATACGTTTCCGCCGCTCCTGTAACCGCGCAGATCGACGGTGTGGATGCCGTTTCCGAAGATCTCGGCGACGGACTGTGGCAGATTTCGACCGAAGGTATTTCCGCTCTCGATTTCGATAAGAACTTCACCTTCGCCGTCGGAACTTCCTCCCTTACCTATTCCGTAAACGCGTACGCGATCGCCATGAAGGACAATGCGGCGATCTCCGCTCTCACCAACGCAATGAACGCTTACGGCATTGCCGCAGAAGCGTACGTTGCCGACTGATTCTGATGGAGGATAACGAAATGAAACAGACTTTCATCGCTCCCGAAATGGAGATCGTCAGCGTGAACGCTTCCGACGTGATCGCTACCAGCAGTTTCGCGGGAATTGAAGATGAGTTTGAATTGACCGTCTGATATGCCGGATGGCAGAGCGGAGAGTTTACGGACTCTCCGCTTTTTGCGTTCGGGCATCCCTTGACAAACACGCGCGCGACGTGTATAATATATGTTGAATATATAGGAAAGGTCAATTCAATAGGTTAGAATTATGACTTTACAACAGTTACATTATATGATCACCATCAGTGAATGCGGTTCGCTCAACAAAGCGGCGGAAGTACTTTTCGTCGCCCAGCCGTCCCTTTCCGGCGCGGTGAAGGAACTCGAACGCGAACTCGGTATCACCATTTTTCACCGCAGTGGAAAAGGCGTGACCCCGACACCCGACGGAGCGGAATTCCTCGTCCGCGCAAGACAGGTTTACGCGCAGTATGAGGAACTCGCCGAGAAGTACAGCAAGTCGGCGGACATCAAAAAGAAATTCGGTGTCAGCGCGCAACACTTCTCCTTTGCGGTCCGCGCCCTCGTGGATATGGTAAAGACGTATGATATTTCCAAGTACGAGTTTTCCATTCGAGAGGAGAAAACGCGCGAGGTCATCGACGACGTGGCGACGCTCCGCTCCGAGATCGGAATCTTGTTCTTCAGCGAATTCAACCGCCCGGTGCTTGCGAAGATCCTGCGCGCCAACGATCTCGAATTCCATTCTCTCATCACCTGTAACGCCTACGTCTATCTGTACAAAGACCACCCGCTCGCGGGAAAGGATAAGATCACCTTCGCGGAACTGTCCCCCTATCCCTGTTGTTCGTTTGAACAGGGCGACTCGGACTCGCTCTTCTTCTCGGAGGAGATCCTTTCGGGAAACGAGTACCCCCGCTATATCAAGGTTTGCGACAGAGCCACCGTCCTCAATCTGATGGTCGGTCTGAACGGCTACATTCTCTGCCCCCGAATCATCTGTTCGGAACTCAACGGCGACAGTTACGTCGCGATCCCCTTTGCGGACGATGCGGTGAACAGAAACAGTATCATGGAGATCGGGTATATCACCAAGCGTCACGCCGTGCTTTCCTCCATGGGCGAGAGATACATCGCCGAACTGAAGGAATACCTTTCCCACACCCCCTCGCAGATGGCATAAAGTCTGTCCCGAACTTCCACGCTGCCGTTATAGGGAAAACCTATAACTCAACATAACGAAAGCGTATTGGACAAACGGAAAAGTTTGTGATAGAATAAGACCATCAAAAAAACGAAAAGGAAATCACACAATGAAAAAAATTCTCTCTTTAGTACTTGCGCTCACCCTTGTTCTCGGCTGTGCGCTCTCCCTTGCCTCCTGCGGCAAGAAGAAAACCGTGATCGCGGTTCCCAACGACACGACCAACCAGCTCCGCGCTCTTCAGCTTCTTGAAGTGCAGGGACTGATCACCGTGAAGAAGGACGCTACCGCTTCCGACACTCTCAAACAACTCATCGTCGAAAACCCCTACAACATCGAGTTCAAAGAAGTTGAAGCCGCTCAGCTCCCCGCCTTGCTCAAAGACGTTGATTATGCGGTCATCAACTCCAACTACGCGATCGAAGCCGGCATCACTCCCTTCGTAACCGAAGGCACGAACGTTTCCTACCCCAACATCATCGCCGTAAAAGCGGGCAATGAGAATTCGCCCAAGATCAAGGCGCTTGTTGCGGCAGTCAACAGTGCGGCAGTCGCTTCCTACATCGCCAACACCTACAAGGGTGCGATCGTCTGCGACCTTGTAAACGCCTCTGAAAACGGCTTGGATTCCACCGTTGACTATGCGGCTCTGAACGGAGCTACGATCAAGATCGCGGCATCCCCCACACCTCACGCCGAAATTCTCGCGAAGGCAAAAGAAATCCTTGCCGGTCAGGGCATCACCCTTCAGATCATCGAATACACCGACTACGTTCAGCCCAACCTTGTCGTTGAGTCCGGCGACTGCGACGCAAACTACTTCCAGCACGTTCCTTACCTCAACGATTTCAATGCGGAAAACAGAACCAGCATCGTTTCCGTTCTTGAAGTTCACCACGAGCCTATGGGCGTGTACAGCGCGAAGAACACTTCCTTCGACGCAATCAAGAATAAATAATCCCGTTTGACTTTTACGCAAATGGCGGCGCAGAATTTCTGCGCCGCCGTTATGTGCGTTTTCGGAGGTTTTTCCATTGATAGAATTACGTAATCTTTCCAAATCTTTCAAGACTGCGGACCGCACGGTCGACGCGTTGAAAGACATCAATCTCACCATTAACGACGGGGACATTTACGGCATCATCGGTATGAGCGGTGCCGGAAAGAGTACCCTCGTCCGCTGTATCAATATGCTCGAAGTTCCGACGGAGGGACAAGTCCTTATCGACGGCGTGGATATGGGCGCTCTGAACACCAAACAACTGCGCGAAATGCGCCGCGGTGTGACGATGATCTTCCAGGGGTTCAATCTTCTGATGCAGAGAAACTGCCTCGACAACATTATGTTCCCGCTGGAACTTGCCCACGCGGACAAGGAAACGGCAAAGAAACGCGCGCTTGAACTTCTCGATATCGTCGGTTTGCCCGACAAGGCGAAGGCATACCCCGCGCAACTTTCCGGCGGTCAGCAACAGAGAATCGCGATCGCCCGCGCCCTTGCCACCGAGCCGAAAGTCCTGCTTTGCGACGAGGCGACGAGCGCTTTGGACCCCAAGACCACCCATCAGATCCTCGAACTGATCCGCGACATCAACCGCCGTCTCGGCATCACCGTGATCGTGATCACACACCAAATGAGCGTCGTTGAGGAGATCTGCAACCGCGTTGCCATTCTCGACGGCGGTACCGTTGCCGAAGAAGGCGACGTTGCCGAAGTCTTTTCAGCGCCCCGGTCGGACGCCGCGAAACGGCTTGTTTATCCGGATCTTGCCGAGAGTGCGCCCACGTCCCGTGCGGGAGAGAGAACGCTCCGAGTCGTCTTTAACGGAACCAAGACCACCGCTTCTCCTCTGATCACACAGATGGCGATCGACGAGAAGATCGCCGCCAACATTCTTTACGCGTCCACGAGAACCATCGGCGAGAGCGTGTACGGAAATATGCTGCTCGGTATTCCCGGCGACGATGAAACCGTCGCACGCGCCGTGAAGTATCTGACGCAAAGACCGAACGTTCTTGTCACAGAAACCCGTCAGAACGACGAGAAAGGAGAGTAAGCCGTGTTTACCGATATGTTTGCTCCGGAGAAACTGACCGAAGCGTGGGAGATCTTCAAGACGGAATTTCCCCTCGCCCTTTGGGAAACCTTCTACGCGACCTTGCTCGCCACCCTTTTCGCCGTGATCCTCGGCTTGCCGCTCGGCATTTTACTCGTTGCCGGTGAGAAAGACGGCGTTCTGCCCCTCCCCGCATGGCTCCTCAAAACGCTGAACGTCATCATCAACCTTCTGCGCTCGGTTCCCTTCCTCATTCTGATGATCCTCGTTATTCCGATCACACGCGCCCTCGTCGGTACCACCATCGGTACGATGGCTTCCGTCGTTCCCCTGTCCATTGCGGCGTTCCCCTTCATCGCCCGCCTTGTCGAAAGCAGTTTGCGTGAGATCAACCCCAATATCATCGAAGCCGCACAGAGTATGGGCGCATCGCCCCTTCAGATCATTCTCAAAGTGATGATTCCGGAGAGTGTTCCCTCCCTTATCTCGAACTTTACGATCGCCATTACCACCATCCTCGGTTACACCGCGATGAGCGGTATCATCGGCGGCGGCGGACTCGGAAAGATCGCCATCAACTACGGTTACTACCGCTACAAGTATCTTGTCATGTTCCTTGCCGTTATCGTTCTGATCCTCCTTGTGCAGGGCTTCCAGTCCCTCGGAACGATGGCAGCGACCAAACTCGACAAGCGCTCCCGTCACTGAATTTTCGGAAAACGGTTTAATTTCGCTTTTTTCGGGAAATACTCCTGTTAGTATCTCCCAAAAGAAAGGAAACTGTTATGAAGAAAACCATCAACGGCAAAATCTACGACACCGAACGCTCCAACCTCATCAAAAAAGTCACTTCCGGCACCTTCGGCGATCCTGCGGGGTTTGAAGAAACCCTCTATCAGACCGAAGCGGGAAACTACTTCCTCTTTGTCAACGGCGGGGTCTGCTCCCAGTACACCGAGCCGGATATCAAGAGAATGTCCCGCGCCGTCGCCGAAAGTTGGATGAACAAACACATCTGAAAAACGGAGAAGTCTGAAAATGCAAACAAAACTTTGCAAATCCGACTTCTCCCCAATACATAAAAGGATGAAAAACTATGATCACTACGATTGAAAACGAATTTCTCACCGTTGCCATCACCGATCTCGGCGCGGAACTTCAGTCCGTCAAGGGAAAGAAAACCGGCTTTGAGTATCTGTGGCAGGGCGACGAGCAGTATTGGAAGAACCGCTCTACGGTACTCTTCCCCATCTGCGGCAGACTTTTTGAAGGAAAGTACACCTACGGCGGAAAAGACTATGAAATGGTCATTCACGGCATCGCAAAACTCCAGACTTACACCGTGATCGAAAAGGACGCGACACACGCCGTCTTTGAGTGCAAGTCCAACGATGAGACCCGCAAGTCCTATCCCTTCGATTTTACCTTCCGTATGACCTACACCCTCACCGGCAACACCGTTCGCGAGGAATTCACCGTTGTGAATACCGGCAATGAGGCACTTCCCTTCTCCGTCGGCGGTCACCCCGGCTTCAACATTCCCTTCGTCGAGGGCGAGAAGTTCGAGGACTACTACCTTGAATTCGATCACGCCGCTCCCGCGGAAAAACTCCTCATGTCCCCCACCTGTTTCTACACCGGAAAGAATGCCCCCTTCGCACTCGAAGACGGCAAGATCCTGAATTTACGGCACGATCTCTTCGCCGATGATGCGATCTTCCTCTCGAAAATGGATAACACCGTTTCGCTCAAATCGAGAAAGAACGACCGCAAGATCACCGTTCATTTCGAGGATATGAACCACGTCGGTTTCTGGCAGAAGCCCAACACCGAGGCACCCTATCTTTGCATTGAACCGTGGCACGGTGTTCCTTCCTTTGACGGAAAAGTGGACGATTTCGCCACCAAGAACGAAATGCTCCATCTTCCCGCCGGCGCGAAGTACAGCACTTGGTTCGATATTACGGTAACCGAATAACAGTTCACGCAAAAAGCGACGGGAACGTTTGTTTCCCGTCGCTTTTCTTTTGATATACTCGCGATTATTTCATTTTTCCCTGAAGCAGACCGAGGATCTGCTCTTTGGTTTTATACCCTACGGAAATTTCTTTGACTTTGCCCTCTGCGACCACGGCGAGCGTGGGGATCGCGGAAATGGCGAACGCCTCGGCGAGTTCGGGTTCCTCGTCCACGTTGACGACGCAGACTTTGAGTTTCTCTTCGTACTCCTCTGAGATCTGCTCCACGGTCGGCGCCATCATTTGGCACGGACCGCACCACGTGGCGAAGAAGTCGATCAGCACGGTCTTTTCGGAAGCGTTGACTTCCTGTTCGTAAGTCGATTTTGTCAATTTGATTTCAGCCATAAGCCCTCCGTTTGCGCAATGCAGATTTATTCACTACAATTATTATATCAAAACGGGCGGAAATAATCAACAATTTTTTCGATTTTCGAAAAAACGGTTTCCCGCGCGGAGAAACCGCTTTGACTTTATTTTTCGCCGTTTCCGAGTTTCTTCAGCGTTTCGCCAAAGATTCGGTAAACCGTCCAGTCGTTCATGGGGATGGCACCCATTTTCAGATAGAAGTCGATGCTCGGTTTGTTCCAATCGAGGCACCACCATTCAAGTCTGCCGCAACCGCGTTCCACCGCAAGCCGTGCGAGGAAAGTCAGGAGGGCTTTGCCGTACCCCTTACCGCGATGCTCCGGCTTGACAAAGAGATCTTCGAGGTAGATGCCGGCACGGCCGAGGAAAGTCGAAAAGTTGTGGAAGAAGAGGGCAAAGCCGACCTTTTCCCCGTTTTCCACGGCGAAAACGACTTCCGCTTTCTTTTCATCGAAAAGCCAATGTTCCAGCGTTTTCTCATCGGCGACGACTTCATCGAGCATATGCTCGTAATCCGCGAGCTGACGGATAAAGTCAAGAATGACAGGGGTATCGGGGCGCGCGGCAAATTGAAATCCCATAGATCCTCCTGCTAACTATTGTTTGCAATAATAACAAAATGTCAATTCGCTTCGTCAAAATAGGTTCCGTCCGCAACGGGCGAAAAACTACGAGAGGAACACGGCTTGCACGAGAACCATGTAGACGACGGTTCCGACACCGATGCTGAGGAGCGTGTTCTTTTTCCACAGATGGAGCAGGACGACGACGGTAATGGCGATCAGTTCCGGCAAACCGTGGAACGGAGCGAACACGGCATCTTTCAGGCAGTAGACGACGAGAAGTCCGATCACGGCAAACGGCAGGACTGTGCCGAGATAGGAGATGAATTTCGGGGGTGTCTTCCCTTCGGGAAAGAGAATGAATGCGAGAAATCTCGTGGTCATCGTTCCGAGAACGACAACGGCGATGGTGATGATCTGCTGCCGGAGTGTCATACGTTCTTCTCCTTTCTCGCCGCAGTGAAGGCGAACCACAGGACGATGAGCGCCATGGCGGGGAGGATGAAGTTGCTTTTGAATACGAGCAGGCACGCAAACGAAACGCCGAGTCCGACGAGGGCGGGACCGTGCTTTTCCGACTGCCGCCACTGATTGATGAACATAACGACGAACAACGCGGTCATGACGAAGTCGATGCCCGTTGTGTCAAAGCGCAGGAAAGAGCCGAGGAGCGCGCCGAGCGTCGCACCCGTCACCCAATAAAACTGATTGAGCAGGGTAATGAAGAACATGAACCAACCGCGGTCGACGTCCTGCGGCGGTTCGACGGCGCAGTTGATCGTGAAGGACTCGTCGCACATTCCGAAAATGAGATAGGGCTTTTTCCAACCGACGTTCTTGTATTTGTCCAGCAGGGAGATGCCGTAAAACACGTGTCTTGCGTTGACCATCAGCGTCAGAAGAAAGACCGACAGAGGATTGAACGGACTCAAAAGCAGATTGACAGTGACAAATTCCATGGAGCCGGCAAAGATGAACATACTCGTCAGCATCGGAAAAAGAAAAGGAAATCCCGCGCTCCGCATATAGAAACCGTAGGACATTCCCAAAAACAGAAATCCGACGGCGATCGGAAGCGTGTGCGGAAACGCCGCCAAAAACGCTTTTCTTTTCATTCTCTCACCTGCCCTCCCTGATTGATGATTTCATTATAACACACATTGTATCGGTTGACAAGGTTTCCGCGCATTCTTTTACCTGTTTTTATTCTGCGGGTGTTTTCTTTTTCGCGCGCTTATGGGAAAAATGAATCTGTTGCGTGGAGGACGAGAGCAGCATCCGCGATCTGATGGTTTACACGCTGAAAGTGGTACGTCGTACCCACGATAAGGGGGGCGGTACGAACGAAGATTTCAAACAGACGTTCAACACGTACAAACAGAGAGATCTGTCGGTTTGAAAACCGGCGCTTGGACAAAAAAATACCGGGCTTCCGAAAGACGGAAACCCGGTTCTCTTTTATTTTTCCAAAGAATACTTTTCTTTGTAGTCGCGGAACAGTTCGTCGAAGGTCTTGGTGCCGTTCTTGACATCGTGCAGGTAACGGTGCATATCCAAAGCGTCATGCTCGGAGATCTCGATGACGCATCCGGCGATGTTGGAACAGTGGTCGGATACACGCTCGAAGTTGGTCAGAAGGTCGGACAGGACGAAACCGTGTTCAATGGTACATTCGCTCTTCTGCAAACGGAGGATGTGATTGAATTTGATTTTTTCTTTGAGGAAATCGACGACCTGTTCAAGCGGCTCGACCTTGGTCGCGGTGGCGATATCCGTATGGAGGAACGCCTCCTCAGAGAGGGCGATGATCTCGCGTGTCGCACCGATCATCACGCCGAGTTCGCGTTTTGCTTCCTCGGAGAATTCGAGTTTCTTGTCCCGCATTTCCTCGGCGGATTCCACAATGTTGACCGAGTGGTCGGAAATGCGCTCGAAATCGCCGATCATATGGAGGAGCAGGGTGATCTGTCTGCTGTCCGCTTCTTCCATACTGTACGCGGACGCTTTGACGAGGTAGGTGCCGAGTTCGTCCTCATACTCGTCCACTTTGCTTTCAAGATCGCGGATCTCGTCTGCGACTTTCGCGTCGTAGTGCGTGAGCATATCAATGGAAAGATTAAGTGCCTGGACGGAGAGCTGCGCCATCTCGTTGGTAACTTCGGTGGCTCTTGCCACGGCGAGGGAAGGCGTGTTCATCAGACGGTCATCAAGTTTGCTTGCGGCGCTTTCCGCACCGTCTTTCTTGTCGCGGATGAGGAACATGGAGAGTTTTTCAAGACCGCGGTAGAAGGGCGCCATGAGGAGAACGGAGAGAAGTTTGAATACGGTATGCACGCCGGCGATACCGAACATATCGATGGGACCTTGCAGGAACGGCATATCAATGAACGCTTCGATCAGAACGAAGATCAGAAGCCAGAAGAAGGAGCCGATGACGTTGAAGAGCAAGTGGATGAGTGCCGCGCGTTTACCGTTCTTGTTGGCACTGACGGAGGAGAGCATCGCGGTGATACAGGTACCGATGTTCTGTCCCATGATGATGGGGATCGCGGTGGCGTAAGAGATCAGTCCCGTGGTGGAGAGGGACTGTAAAATACCTACCGAAGCGGCGGAGGACTGAATGACGGCGGTGATGACCGTACCGATGAGAAGTCCTAAGATCGGGTTCTTGAACACCGTCATCAGATCGGCGAACACGGGACTCGTTTTCAGACCGCTGACGGAGGAACCCATGAGATCCATTCCGACCATGAGGATGGAAAAGCCGAGGAGGATCGCACCGATATCGCGCTTTTTACCGCGCTTGGAGATCATCATGAGGATCATACCGGTGATGGCGAGCAGGGGCATCCATGAGGAGGGTTTCAGCCATTCGATGGCGGCGGAAACCGCGGCGCCCTCTCCGCCGAGTCCGGAAAGACCGGTCAGCCAGAAGGTTACGGCGGCACCGACGTTCGCACCCATGATAACACCGATGGATTGGAGAAGTGTCATCGTGCCGGAGTTTACGAAGCCGACGACCATGACGGAAGTCGCGGAGGAAGATTGGATCAGAGCGGTAACGCCGAGACCGAGCAGGAAACCGCGCACGGGGCTTGCGGTCATTTTTCCGAGAATGACTTTCAGACGGTTGCCGGCGCTCTTTTTCAGACTCTCGGACATCAGTTGCATGCCGTACAAGAACAGGGCAAGTCCGCAGATCAGACTCATTACGTCAAATATTGTCATAGATACCTCTTTGGTAAATAGTAATTCTCAATTCGATCTGTCAGGAGCGGCGGAAAACGAAAGTTCCGAACTGCTCCGAGGATATTATACACGAAAAAACGCCCATTTGCAAGAGTAAAATCATTTTTCCCGAATTTTTACCGAAACACCTCAAAATCCGCTTGCAATTTATCCTAACAAACTGTATAATATAGAAAACAAATCTGAAGAGAGGAGGGTGTATCATGGGTGTCATCTTGCATAAACTGCGCGAGAGTGCGCGTTCGATCCTGCCGATCTGTGCCATCGTCGCTCTTCTCGCGGCGACCTTCGTGCCGATGGATCCCGGAACATTTCTGATGTTCGCCGTCGGAACGGCGCTTCTGATCATCGGAATGGCGGTGTTCACTCTCGGTGCGGAGATGTCCATGCAGCAACTCGGCACAAAGATCGGAACCACACTTGCCGGAACCGGAAAAGTCTGGCTCATTGCGTTCGCGAGTTTTCTCATCGGCGTTGTCGTCACGGTGGCGGAACCCGATCTGCAGATCCTCGCAGGTCAGGTCAGCGGTGTAGAAAACCTTACTTTGATCCTGACGGTCTCTCTCGGTGTCGGACTGTTCCTCGTGATCGCCTTGATGCGCACCCTGCTCGGAATTCCGCTCTCCGTCCTGCTGACCGTGTTTTACGCCGCGGCGTTCATACTTTGTCTGTTCGTGCCGGATACCCTCTATTGCATCGCGTTCGATTCCGGCGGTGTGACCACGGGGCCTATGACGGTGCCGTTTCTGATGGCGCTCGGTGCCGGTGTTTCGTCCTCGGCGGGGAAAGGCGCGAGGGACGACTCGTTCTCCATAGTTTCTCTTTGCAGTGTCGGGCCGATCATCGCCGTTCTTATCCTCGGCGCGTTCACCGAAATGAGCGGCGGAGAATATACCGTCGCCGTGACCGCGGTGGAATCCACAAGGGAGAGCGTTCTCGCTTACGGCAGAGGTTTGTTTGAACACGTCCCCGACGTCGGTGCCGCTCTGATCCCCATTTTTGTGTTTGCCGTACTGTTTCAGATCATTTTCCGTCCGTTCGGAAAAGATGCCCTCATCCGTATCGTCATCGGTATGTTCTACGTGTTCGCGGGGCTTGTCCTGTTCTTGACCGGTGCGGATATCGGCTTCCTCCCCGTCGGCTATACCGTCGGTTCTTATCTCGCGGGGCTCGGTTCGGGCGCGATCCTCGTTCCCGTCGCCATGGTCCTCGGCTTCTTTATCGTAAAAGCCGAACCCGCCGTTTACGTCCTCAACCGCCAGGTCGAAGTTCTCACAGCGGGTTCCGTTTCGGGAAAAACCGTCGGACGCGGTCTTTCCTTCGGCGTTGCCGCCGCACTCGGACTTTCCGTCCTCCGCGTACTGACAGGACTTCCTATTATGTATATTCTCATCCCCGGTTATGCACTCGCGATCCTCCTGACCTTCTTTGTTCCGAGAATGTTCGTCGGTATCGCGTTTGATTCCGGCGGTGTCGCTTCGGGAACCATGATGAGTGCCTTTGTGCTTCCCATGACGATCGGCGCCTGTACGACACTCGGCGGCGACGTGATGACCGAGGCGTTCGGCTGCGTTGCTTTCGTCGCGCTGACGCCTATCATTTCCATTCAGATCTGCGGTTTGCTCAACAGATTCAAGCAGAAACATACCAAAGACAGATTCGTTTCCGCAGAGGAAACCTTCCTCGATTACTCCGCCGACTTCGCACCGGCAGAAGGAGGCTCGAATGGCAAATAAGAAACGCCGTACCGTTCTTTTGGTCGGTATTGTGGATAAACCACTCGTTGACGAATACGTCGGAACGGTCAATTCCCTATGCGTGGCGTACCACTTCTCCGGACTCGGTTTCGGTACCGCGCCGAAAACCTACCGCAATTTCTTCGGCTTTGAGGAAATCGAAAAACGCGTGGTCTGTTCGCTCGTTCCGAGTACTTCCGTCCATGCCGTTATGAGCGGATTGAACCGCGATCTCAAACTGTACCTTCCGGGGCAGGGGGTGGCGTTCTCCGTCCCGCTGACAGGGGTATCGTCCCTTGTTTCCGAAGCGGTGCTTTCCACACCGGAAGTCAAAGAAAAGGATACCGCTTCCCGTAAAAAATCCAAAAAGGAGACCATCATGCGAGAACTTGTCGTTGCCGTCGTGCATCAGAAATACGCCGATATCGCCGTTGACGCCGCCCGCGCCGCGGGTGCGACGGGTTGCACCGTTATGCACACAAAGTCGCAGGGAAACGAGGTCGTCGGCGCTCGTATCGGAACCTCGTTCCGTGAGGACACGGACACTTTGACCTTCCTCACGGATTCCGATCAGAAAGCCGCCATCATGGCGGCGGTAAGAGATGCCGCCGGACTGAAAACCGACGGCGGTGCCGTGATCTTTTCCCTTCCCGTCGACGAGATCGTGGGGATCGGCAGATTCGAGGAGTGAGATCCTCCTCCGAACAAAAAGCGCTGTCTTGAAAACCAGGGACTTTCAAGACAGCGCTTTCTTTATTATCCGATCGGTCAATCGGCTTTTTGTTCGACCAGAGATCTGATGTTTTTATTGCCGCGGGTGAAGTAATAGACCAGCGTGGAAAGGCAGCAGCACCCCCAACCGAAGGGATAGCCGAGAGCGATCGGGATCAGATCGTTCGAGATGTAATTGGGCATCACGAACAGGTAGGCCTGCCGCATGCCGACGAAGCAGGCGAGCATGATGATCATCGGCGGGACGGATTTTCCCATACCGCGCATAGAGGCGGTGAAGATCTGATTCACGCAACAGAAGATATAGAACGGCGTGATGTAGTGCAAGAGGAGCGTGGAGTTTTCCACGATCAGCGGATCGGCGTTGAAGAATCTCGCAAACGCGGGGGCGAAAAGTTCGATGATCAGGATCAGAAGCGCGGTGATGACGTTCGCCATCGCGTAGGTGATGTAGGTTCCCTTGCGGGCGCGTTTGAAATCTCTGATACCGACGTTCTGCCCGACAAAGGTCGTAACCGCGAGAGCGAGGGACTGCATGGGCAGGAAGAGGAAGGCGTCGACTTTCGAGTAGGTCGTCCATCCGCCGAGTGCCGACATCTGTTCGATCTTGGTGCCGTTGACACCGGAGATGTAGGATTGAACGAACACGTTGGAGAACGCGGTCAATGCCATTTGCAGGGCGGCGGGCAGACCGACCCAGACGATCTTGCCGAGGATGGAGAAATTGACTTTCAGATCCCGCAGTCGGACACGGACGGTGGAATCGGTCGTGAAGAGCGTTGCCATGGCGAGGACGGCTGAGAGCGCCTGCGCGATTACGGTCGCGAACGCGACACCGCGTACACCCCAACCGAGTTTGAACACGAAGAGCAGGTCGAGCGCCGTGTTACAGAGCGCGGACGCGACGAGGAAGTAGAAAGGACGGTCGGAATCGCCGACGGCGCGGAGGATGCCGGCACCGACGTTATAGAGCATCATGCCGAGGATGCCGGAGAAATAGATGACGAGATATTCTTTGGCGAAAGGATAAGTGATACTGTCCTCACCGAGCATCAGTTTGCAGATCCACGGGGTGAGCGTTACGCCGATAAAGGTAAAGAGGATGCCAAGCCCCGCGGTCATGATCAGCGCGGTATGTACGCTCTCTTTCACTTTGTCGTGCTTTTTCGCGCCGAAATACTGAGAGATGACGACACCGGCACCCGCGGAAAGACCGCTGAAGAACCCGATCAGAATATTGACGATCGGACCGACGGAACCGACGGCGGAATATGCCCCGCCCTCTCCGGTCTGACCGATCACCCACGTGTCGACGACGTTATAGAGTTGCTGGAACAGATTGCCGAGCAGAAGCGGAAAGGCGAAGCGGAGAATGTTTCCCGCGATCGACCCTTTCGTCATATCAATGTCGGTGCGTCTGGCGAACGGCGACCTTCGTTTTTTCTTGATCGAATCTTCCATTTCGACTGAATCCTCGTGTTTTGTATTATGCTTCTCTTTAACATATAAAAGTATACCACTCGTCTGCAAAAATGTCAAGGCAAATGCTTCCGTTTTTCTCCACTTGACAAACCGTTTTTTGTGTGTTATACTGAATTCATCCATCACGAAAGGATTTTCGCATCGCGAAAATAACGGTACCCTTATGAAAGATCCCAATCGCAAGCCGTCCATGGCGGCACCGATGGTGTTCTTCGTTCTCAGCGTCATCGTTTTCGCCATCGTAGTGCTTCTCAGTGCTTCTATTCTTAACCTTCGTATCGACGCCGCCAATTCCGAAGAGGCGGGTGCCGCACTCGGACTCGGACTCGGCGCGATCATTTTCCTTCCGATCGGCTTGATCGCTCTCGGTGTGGGAACCCTGTTTTCCGGATTTTCGTTCGGTTTCTTCCTTCGCTTCGCAATTAAGAGCATGGAAAAAAGACGTGTCGCGGGCATCGTGTTCACCGTCCTTTCCGGTGTGATCCTGCTCGGAGGAATCGCCGTCTTCTTCGGCTCCTGGTACGTGCCGATCTGATTTGTCCGTTCCGGAGAATCCCCGCATTTGCGGGGTTTTCCTTTTTCATCGTTTTTCGGAGGAATTATGCAAATATCGTTCCTGACGAAGGAGGACGTTCCGTCCGTCCTTGCGATCTATGCCCCCTATATTGAAAAAACCACCATCACGTTCGAGGAGGAAGTTCCCGCCTTCGCGGCGTTTGAAAAGCGCGTCACCGGCATCGCGGAACACTTCCCTTTCCTTGTCGCGAAAGAAGGAGATACCCTGCTCGGTTACGCCTATCTCTCCCCCTACGCCGAGCGGAGCGCCTACCGCTACACCGCCGACGTTTCCATCTACCTTGACGAAAACGCGCGGGGACGGGGCATCGGCTCCGCACTCCTGGAGGCACTGGAAGCCGAGGGCAAAGCGCGCGGGTTCCGCGTGCTGATTTCCGTGATCACCGAGGAGAACGCGGCGAGCCGCCGCTTCCACGAGAAGCACGGTTACCGTGCCGCGGGATTGCTCCGAGCCGTCGGTGTGAAGTTCGGAAGAACGCTTGACGTTTCTCTCTATGAAAAGATACTCTGATAAGAATAGACGTAAAAACGGCGGAAGCAGAACGCTTCCGCCGTTTTCTTTTTCAGGCGACCGCCCGGAATCTTCATTCAGCAGGCTTTCTTTTTGCGGTACATGATCGTACCGATCGCGGCGGAACCGATGGCAACCGCCTCGTTGAGTATTCCGCCCCAGGAAGAAAAGATGACGTTGTAGGTGAGGACAAGGGATGAGGTGAAGAAGATACTGTACCGCAGTTTGCGGTTGTTTTCCAAAGAGAGGAAATAGGTATTGACCGTCAGAGCGACGGTGAACAGCCACGAACTCAGATTGAGAGCGGTGAAGGGATCTCCTTCCGCGCTCAGCCACGAATAGACACCGACGGCAAACATCAGAGCGATGAGCGCATAGGAAACGGGCTTCTTTTTCAGCACGGGATACCGCAAAGCCAGCATGAAGATCACGTTCCGCAACAGGCTGACGGCATTGAGAAATACGCCTGCCCAAGCACCGAGGAACACGTAGTTGATCATCATGGAAAGGATCGCACCGGAAAGAGCGAGGAGAAGACGAAGCGGTGTCTTCATGAGATAGGTGAGCAAAGTCAGCGCTACGGCGAGGAAGCCGAATGCCTGACCGACCCAATACAGAACTTCGGTATTCATGGCGGTATTCTCCGATAATTGAAATCAGAAAGCGGATTTTGACAACAAATATTTACAAAGCCGAATCAAAGGACGATTTCAAGACCGTCGGTGGCGACTTTTTGGGGAAGTTCTGGCATTGCGGCGATCATCTGATAGAGTCCGCCGATCTTTCTCGGCTGATAGTGGTTGTAGACGACGAGTCCGAGTTTCATCTGCTTGAAGATCGGCTCGTACAGGGAGGCGTCAAAGTGCGCGCACTCGCAGACGGCGATATCGAGCGGCTTGTCCGTTCCGGTCGATACGGGGAAGTCGGCGGCAGGATCACGGTGTTTGAGGTCGCCCGTAAAGAGCAGACGTTTGCCCTCGGCTTCGATCAGAAACGCGTAGGAATCGTCGCAGTGGAGCGTCGGATAGGCGGTTACTTTAAGGAATCCGTCATCGTAAAACGTACCGGTTTTCACCAAGTCGTAACGGATGTCATCGCGGACGTCAGTTCCGACGAGTTTCAACCAGTGATTGATAGTATCGGAGATTCCGGGCTTCGGAAGATACACGGTGAACGCAGAGGTCTTGAAGAACCAGTTGGCGAGGTCGATGAACGGGATCAGTCCGTTCGTGTGGTCGCCGTGCTTGTGCGTGATGAAGATCGCCTTGGTCGTTGCGAGCGGAATACCGCGGGTGACGAGGTCTTCCGACGCGTCGGCTCCCATATCGACGAAGTAGGTGCGCTGATTTGCCCCTTCACCGAACGTGAGCATCGTGCAGGAACAGCGGCGATGCGCTTCCGGTACGCCGTGGCTGGTTCCGAGAAATGTCAGTTTCATATGAATATCTCCTTATGAGTTGGAATTCTTATTTGTGAGCAGTTCTGCTTTTTTGCCTTCGGCATAGTTGACGCCGAACACGCCGAGAACGATGGAAAGACACAGAAGCGTGTCGGAGAGCGAGAAGGATTCATGAAGAATGAACAGTCCCGCGAATACGGAAACGACCGTGATGACACTTGAGAAGGACGATGCGGAAACCGCGCTGATATGCCCCGTGGCATAGTTGTACAGAAGGAACGCGCCGACGGAGGAAAGGATGGCGAGGTAGGCGATCGCAAGGTAAAAATCGGGATTGGAGAGCGCCTCACCCCAGAGCGGGAGAAAACGCTCACGCAACACGCCGAGCGTGATCAGATTGAAACCGACGGCACCGATCAGGAACATCACGAACGTGCGCTCGATCGGCGAATAATGCACGGAGGCTCCGCGCGAGAGCAGGTTGTACGCCGAGGCGCTGATGACGGCACCGATGAGCAGGAGAATTCCGAGAAGCCGGTTCTCGCCGTTCGCACCTGAAAAGGCACTGATCGCGGCGACACCGCCGACGGAGAGCGCAAGGCACAGTCCCTGCAGGGCGGTCGGCTTTTCGCCGGTGAAGAACATGGAGTACAAGAACACGCCGACAGGCACCAGCGAGGTGATGACACCGGAGAGTGCGGACGATACCATGGAAAGCCCGTAGAGTTCCAGAATAAAGTAGGCGAACGGCTGGGCAAGGCACATAAGGATGAGTTTCAAGCGCGGTTTGTTGCGGAAGTCCACCCGCACGGCACGGCTCAGAACGAGGATGCACATTACGAGAAACGCCACCGTGAAACGCATACTCAGAATGATGAGCGGATGCGCCGCCGTCAGGGCAAGTTTTGAGAAAATGAAACTGAAACCGAAAATAACGTTGGCAACGAGTGCCGCCCCCATACCGAGGAGCCGTTCTTTGTTTTTCATGAAAATACCGCAACTCCGAAACGAATTTTTGATAGTTATTATTTACATTTTGCGAGCTTGCGGGAGAGGGATCTCACCGTTTTGGAAACATGGCAGTCGAAGACCGCCGCCGCGGGACCATGCCGCTTTTCGCACGGGTACATTATAGCACGCGCGAGGGAAAATGTCAACCGAAAAGAGGGCGAAAATTCACTCCGCGGACGGCAGGCTTCTGAAATACGAATGGGGGGTCATTCCGGTGTTCTTTTTGAACACGCGGGAAAAATGATAATAGGATGGGAAGCCAACCGCCGCCGCGAGTTCCGTGAGCGTGGCAAACGCCGCGGGATTCAGATGTTTGGCTTTCTGAACCCGGAAACTTTGCAGATAGATGAGAAACGGCTGACCGAACGTCGCCTTGAACTGACGGCAGAAATAACTTTTGTTGATGAACAGGATCTGCGCCATTTTATCGGTGGAGAGTTCCTGCATATAAAGACGTTCGATCGTGTCGATGACCTGCGTTTTGAAGCGCAGACTGCCGTCGCTTTCTTCGGGTTGTCCGAGTCCGGCACGCTTTCCGTAAACGAGAGCACCTTGGGACTCCGCATTCAGCCCATGGCGAGAATGCACGTTCTGATGTATATCGACGATCTTTCGACCTCGTTCGACGAGTACAAAGCGGACTGACAACCAAAAGAAAAACCGTGTCTTCGGAAGACACGGTTTTTGACGGATGAATTCAATCGTCGAAGGAATAGATTTCGCCGTATTCGGGGATGCGGATCTTTGCCTCCGGCAGACGGCGGCGGATCTCGTCGGCAGCCATTCCCGCCGCGCGGTAAGACCACAGATTCGCGTCCTCGCGTCCGCTCTCGAACAGGTGCGAAATGTAAACAGTTCTTGGCGAAAATGAGGTAACAAAGTCCGCGTAGCCGAGAAGCTCTTTCGTCGGCTCGCCGTTTTGCGCCGCGCCGTCCCCTGCCCACAGGTGGGCGAACATGGCGGTCACGTTTCCGAAATCGGGGAAGCCGTCCGGATCGTAGTTGCGGGTATCGCCGGGGAACAGAATCCGTTTGCCGTCCACCTCGAAGAGGTAGCCGACTTCGGGAACACCGTTCTGCGTTCCCGGACGGAAATGCCGTCCCTCAAAGACGGTGACGGAGATGCCTTCGATGTCGAGCGTGTCACCCGGTTTGACGCGGATGATCTTCTTTTCGGGGAGCATCGGCACGTCGACGAATTCCGGCACGATCCATTTGGTCGGCTTGTCCGCAAACTGCGCGAGGACGGTGGCATCGAGGTGATCGACGTGTCCGTGAGTGAGAAAACCGAAATCCAAAGTTCCGATGCGATCGGCGGCGGAGGAGAACCAATTTCCCTTGATGTCGCGGGGCAACGCAAGATCCATTGCCATGCGGAAGCGGCGAAGTTTGAACAGATATCCGGACGGTCCCGTCAGCACCACGCCGTTGCCCTCTGCCGTCAGCACCTTTGCGGCATTTCTCCAGATCTTTTCCTCATTCATAGAAAAGGACTCGCGCGCCGCGGAGCGGAGCGGCTGCGCCGCGACGATGGCACTTACCCCGCGGATCAGAGAACCCGCAGGATCTTCGTCGTCCACCCAACGTTCGGGTTCCGGCTCGAAGTTGTAGACCTCGTTGAACGAGAGTGCCCCCATCCACTCGCCGAGAGGAACGTTCTCCGCCGTGGGCGGAAAGTGAGTCCTGCCGTCCGATTCGCGCAGACCGTGAATGTGTGTATGCGCCGTTCTGCGGATGAACTCTTTGTCCGGCAGATATTCCCTGCCGCCGAGACCGTTCGCCCTCACCGCGAACCACATATGACCGAAGTCCCAAGTGATCTTCACGTTCTCACGGTCGACTTTTTTCACAATACCGAGGATGCGGGCGGAAGTTTCGCCCATCGTTTTGTCGGGGTTCAATCTGCCGTTTTCAAGGCAGACCGTGATCTTGCAATCCTCCTTCGCCGCACGGTCGGAGAGCAGAAGCAGGGCTTCCGCCGTTTCGTCGGGAGAGAGAAGTTCGTGGACCGTGATCGTCAGATGGTCTGCGGTCTTTTCACGTAAAAGGAGTTCCAACGGGCGGAAAATATCCTCGACCGCGGTACTCGCGTGATGGAGATTACCGTGAACGGTCACGTTCATACCGAAGGCACGGCACATCTCAAAATCGTGCTTCACCGTTTCGGGCGGCGTGTCCTTCCTGACGGTGCGGAGTTCGACCGAACGCACCCCTGTGCGATACAGACGGCGGAGCAGATCTTCGGGAGTTTTGTACACGTCGCGGATCTTTCCCCAGACACCCTCCGGGCGGTTTTCCTCAAAAGCGGACAGAGATAAAGAGATACCAACCATTGAAGTGAACCCAAGGCAATGGACACGAAATAAAAAGGCATTTCGTAGAATAG
>JAKSPH010000100.1 GCA_024404975.1 Clostridia bacterium
GGCATGATGAGTTTGGATGCCTTCTCAATTCCCTTCTCTACGCCGAGAAGGACGATGACACCGGTAAGTACCATAAATACGAGGAACCAGATGATGGGAGATACGTTCGCGGTGATGAAACTTGAGAAGAATCCGCCTGCGGCACCTTCTGCCGTGTAGATCTTGTTTGCACCGCCGGTAACGTAGGTCGCGGCATACTTGGTTACCCAACCGCCGATTACGCAGTAGTACGGGAAGATGATGACGGGAACGGCGGTAGCGATCGTGCCGAGGAAGCCGAATCTCTTATCCATAACGCCGTATGCCTGAAGGGGAGTGGTGGCAGTCTTTCTGCCGATCGCGATTTCGGTAAGCATAAGTGCGAAGCCGAAGGTGATCGCGAGAATGATGTACACGAGAACGAACAGACCGCCGCCGTCTTTAGCGACGAGGATGGGGAAACGCCAAAGGTTTCCGAGGCCGATGGCAGAGCCGGCTGCCGCAAGGATGAAACCGAGGGTGCCTGTGAAATTGCTGCGTGATTTCTGATTTTCCATTGTTGTTTTTCTTTCTGTCTTTATTTTAATCTATTTAATGGGAACCTGTTGAACCGAATCCGCCGGCGCCTCTGTCGGTGGAAGAGAGATCGTCACTCTCTTCAAAATCGACGTGCAGGAACGGGGTGATCACGAGTTGAGCGATGCGCTCTTTCGGTGCCACCGTCTGCGGTTTTTCGGAATGATTGTGAAGTGCGACCATACATTCTCCGCGATAATCGGAATCGACGACACCGACTTTGTTCGCAGGGGCAAGACCGCGCTTGGAAGCGATACCCGAACGGGCGAAGATGAGTCCGCAGTATCCGTCGGGGATCTCAATGGAGAATCCGAGAGGGATCATCACGGTTTCGTGCGGCGGGATCACCGTATCTTTATCCGTGGCGGCGTACAGATCCGCACCGGCGGCGCAGGCAGTTCCGTAGGTCGGAACGGTCGCGAGATCGCTGTGTTTCTTAAATCTGACAGTCATTTTTGTACTCCTTTCTCAAAGGATTTGTCTTCTTTGACACCTTCCCAGAGTACCAACCGCCCTTCGGCACGGGTACGGTTCAGGTCAATGACACGCTGATTCGCACTTCCACGGAATCGAAGCCCCAGCCGTTTTTCTTCCTCGATGAACGGACCGTCCACCAGGATATCCACGTATGAAAGCAATTCTTCCGTGATCGGCAAATGCTTAAAATACTCACCGTTGTAACCCATCAGATCCTCATAGATATTTCCGGTGAAACACCAAACCGTCTTATTGGGAAACTTTGCTTTGAAACGGCGCAGGAAAGGTAGAAGCGCCGTCTGATTTTCGGGTTCCATCGGTTCTCCGCCGAGGAGTGTCAATCCCGCGACGACCGGATTTTCAAACGTAGAGAACAGATATTCTTCCGTTTCTTCCGTGAAGGGTTGACCGAAGGAAAAATCCCAGGTTTGAGGTTGGAAACAGTTTTTACAGTGATTTCGGCAACCGCTGACAAAGAGTGTGGTCCGTATGCCCTCTCCGTTTGCGATGTCGCTTCGTTTGATTTCCGCGTAATTCATGAGTTTTCCTCCTCTCTCGCTTTTGCTTCGGCGAGTTTCTCTTTCAGATAATGTCCGGTATAAGACCGTTCACACTCCGCCACGGCTTCGGGCGTACCGGAAACGAGTACCGTTCCTCCGCCGTCACCGCCCTCAGGACCGAGGTCGATGATATAATCCGCCGTTTTGATGAAATCGAGGTTATGCTCGATGACGATGACCGTATTGCCGGAATCAGTGAGTCTTTGCAGGATGAAGATGAGTTTGCGGACGTCCTCGGTATGAAGACCCGTCGTGGGTTCATCGAGGATATACACCGTTTTTCCCGTCGCTCGGCGGGCAAGTTCGGTCGCAAGTTTCACTCTCTGTGCTTCGCCTCCCGAAAGGGTGGTCGACGACTGTCCGATCTTCACGTAACCAAGACCGACGTCATAGAGCGTTTGCAGTTTCTTTGTCAACTGCGGCAATCCGTCAAAGAAGGTAAGCCCTTCTTCCACCGACATTTCGAGAACGTCGTAAATGTTCTTCCCTTTGTACCGCACTTCGAGTGTTTCGCGGTTGTAACGTTTTCCGTGGCAATCGTCGCACTTGACGTACACGTCGGGGAGGAAGTTCATCTCGATGCACCGCACACCGTCTCCCTGACAGGTTTCGCACCGTCCGCCCTTCACGTTGAAGGAGAATCGTCCGGCATCGTAACCTCTCGCCTTGGCATCGAGGGTTTTGGCAAAGAGATTCCGGATGTCCGTGAACAGTCCTGTGTAAGTCGCCGGATTGGATCTCGGCGTTCTTCCGATGGGGGACTGATCAATGGCGATCACTTTATCGAGATTTTCAAGTCCCGTGATCTCGCGGACTTTGCCGGGGTAAACGTCGGCACCGTTGAGATCGTGGGCAAGTTTGCGGTAAAGCACCGCGTTGATGAGAGAGGATTTCCCGCTGCCGGACACACCCGTGATACAGGTGAAGGTTCCGAGAGGAATATCCACGTCTACGTTTTTGAGGTTGTTTTCTTCCGCGCCGCGGATGGAGAGGAACGCGCCGTTCCCTGCTCTGCGCTCTTTCGGCACGGCGATATATTTTCTGCCGCTCAGATAATCGCCGGTAATGGAGTTCTCACACGAGGCGACTTCTTCCGGCGTTCCCGCGGCAACGATCTGTCCGCCGTGGATACCGGCACCCGGACCGATGTCGACAATATAGTCGGATTCTTTCATTGTTTCTTCGTCGTGTTCGACAACAACGACGGAGTTCCCGAGATCGCGGAGGTTCTTCAACGTTTGAACAAGTTTTCCGTTATCCCGCTGATGCAGACCGATACTCGGCTCATCGAGGATATACAGGACACCCGTCAGCGCGGAGCCGATCTGTGTGGCAAGTCGGATTCTCTGTGCTTCGCCGCCGGAGAGGGTTCCCGCGGTTCTTGCGAGGTTGAGGTAATCCAGACCGACACTGATCAGGAAGTTCAGCCGTGCCTTGATCTCCTTGAGGATCTCTTTGGCGACGGTCATCTCGGATTCGGTGAAGGTCAATCCCTCAATGAATTCGAGCATCTTTGTAATGGAAAGCCGGCAGATCTCGTCGATATTCAACCCACCGACGGTAACGGCAAGGACAAGGTCGGAAAGACGTCTTCCGCGGCAGGCGCGGCAAGGGATCTCCTCCACGAACTGTTGATAGTAATCACCGCCCAACATCTTCATTCTCTTTTCGATGATGTGGACGATGCCGTCGAATTTAACGAGTTGGCGTCTTCCCTCTCCTCCGAAGAAGCGGACGACGTCGTATTCCCTGTCCCCTGTGCCGTACAACAATGCCTGTTTTGCGGAATCGGAGAAATCTTTGACAGGGGTATCGAGGTCAAAGCCATACTCGGTACCTACAGCCTGAAGCAGAGGTCCCGTCCAGGAATCTTCGGTCAGCGTCTTGAATCCGTTGGCGGCGATGGCACCGTCACGCAGGGTAAGTTCCGGATGGGGGACGAGTTTGGAAACGGAAAGTTGCTGGGTGTTTCCTATACCGGAACAAACGGGGCAAGCGCCGATCGGATTGTTGAAGGAGAACATTCTCGGTTCCAATTCGGGGAAACCGATGCCGTGTTCTTCACAGGCAAATTTCTGAGAGAAGGAAAGTTCTTCTCCTTCCGAACCGTCGCGGTTCACGACCGCGATGACCGCTCTGCCGTCGGCGGCTTTGAGCGCGCTCTCCACGGAATCGGTCAGACGGGAGCGGATCTCGGGCTTCATCACCAAACGGTCAAGCACGATATCTATCGTATGTTTGACGTTTTTATCGAGTTTGATCTCCTCGGTGAGGTCGTACATGTTCCCGTCCACGCGCACGCGGGCATAACCCGATTTTTTGGCGTCGGCGAACACTTTTTCGTGCATACCCTTCTGTGCGTTGACCACGGGTGCCAAGACCATGAAGCGGGTTCCCTCCGGCAAAGCGAGGATTCGTTCCACAATCTTATCAATGGACTGCTGTTTGATCTCTTTTCCGCAGACGGGACAATGAGGCACGCCTACTCTCGCATAGAGCAGACGGAGATAGTCGTATATCTCGGTGACCGTTCCGACGGTGGAACGGGGGTTCTTACTCGTCGTCTTCTGGTCAATGGAAATGGCGGGTGACAGTCCGTCGATCAAGTCGACGTCGGGCTTGTCCATCTGAC
>JAKSPH010000101.1 GCA_024404975.1 Clostridia bacterium
ATGCAAGACAATCTCAATGCGTTTATGGAGAATCAGGAAACCGTGACCGTAGATCTCACGAAAAAGGTCCGCATCGGTATCATCGGTACCGGCGGTATCGCGCATTCTCACATGAAAGCATATCTCAAATGCGCCGACGTGGAAATCGTTGCTGGCGCGGATCTCGTTCCCGGAAAAGCGGAAGCGTTCATGAAGGAGTTCGGAATCGAGAACGCGAAGTGCTACGGCAGTTGCGAGGAAATGCTCGCCGATCTCGACAATCTGAAACTTGACGGCGTTTCCATTTGCACCTATAACCGTCAGCATGCGCCCTGTGCCATCGCCGCACTCAACGCGGGACTGAACGTCATTCTCGAAAAGCCCTTTACCGTTACCACCGAAGAGGCGGTCGAAGTCATGCGCGCGGAGAAGAAGAGCGGAAAGATCCTCTCTATCGGCTTCCAGCCCAGATTCGACGACAATATGCGGATGGTAAAAGACATCGTCCGTTCCGGTGTTCTCGGTAAGATCTACTATATGCAGACCGGCGGCGGCAGACGCCGCGGCATTCCCCTCAAATCGGACAACGGCGTGTTCAATCCCTCGACCGTACAGACCTTCCTTCGCGATGACACCGCGGGTATCGGCGCGCTCGGCGACATCGGATGCTACGCCATCGACGTGGTTCTCAACGCCATCGGCTATCCTAAACCCCTCACCGCGACCGGTTTCAAATCCAACTTCTTCGGCAAAGATCCCGCTTATTGCCGTTATGAGGAAGTCGGCAGACCGGAGTATGCGGATCAGTTCTCCGTGGACGATTTCGCCGCAGGTTTCGTCCGTCTGGAAGGCGGCATCATCCTTGACTTCCGCATTGCGTGGGCAATGAACATCAACACCCCCGGCGATACCATCATCCCCGGCACCAAGGGCGGTCTTCGTATCCCTTCCACCGATTGCTGGAACGGTACGATCGGCGGTGATCTCACCCTCTACCACGAAGTCGCGGGCAAGCAGGTGGAAACCACCTTCGCAAAGACCTTCCCCAAGCCCGGCGATCCTTCCAACGTAGATAAGAAGATCCGTACCTTCGTTGACGCGATCAAGAACGGTACGGAAGCACCCGTTCCCACGAGCCAGATCCTTTACAACCAAGCGATCCTCGATCACATCAAAAAGTCGGCGGAAGTCGGTCACGAGATCCCCGTCGTCATTCCCGAAATCTGACGTTCGTCACCTTTCACAAAAACCGCACGTTCACTTTGTGCAAGTTGCCAAAGCGCAAGTGAAAAGTCAAAATATTTCAAGAAGAAATCAAAAATCACACTTGAAATCGCGTGTGCAGTCGTGTATAATTAATTCAACAAGGGAAATTATCCCTGAAAACAGGAGGAATTTCAATTATGGCAGGTCTTAATGCGTTTGAAGAAAACCAAGAAACCAAAGTCATTGACACAACCAAAAAAGTCCGCGTCGGTATCATCGGTACCGGTTGGATCGCAGACTCCCACATCATTTCCTATTTGAAACAGCCCGACGTCGAAATCGTCGCCGGCGCAGATCTCGTTCCCGGTAAAGCCGAGGCGTTCTTCAAGAAGCACGGCGTTGAGAACGTTAAATGCTACAACTCCGACGAAGAAATGATCGCCGATCAGAAGAATCTGAAACTCGACGCCGTTTCCGTCTGCACCTACAACCGTCAGCACGCTCCCTGCGCGATCCACGCTCTGAACGCAGGTATCAACGTACTTCTCGAAAAGCCCTTCACTGTTACCACTGAAGAAGCAGTTGAAGTTATGAGAGCAGAGAAGAAGTCCGGAAAGGTCATCTCCATCGGCTTCCAGCCCAGACTTGACGCCAACATGATCATGGTCAAGAACGTTGTTCAGTCCGGCGTTCTCGGTCAGATCTACTACATCCAGACCGGTGGCGGCCGCCGTCGCGGTATCCCCACTCCGTTCGGAACCACCTTCATCACCGATGAGACCGCAGGTCTCGGTGCGCTCGGCGATATCGGATGCTACTCCCTTGACGTTGTTCTTAACGCCATCGGTTATCCCAAGCCCCTCACCGTAACCGGTTACAAATCCGCATTCTTCGGCACCGATCCCAACTACTCCAACTACGTAGCGACCGGACATCCCGAATATGCAAAGAAGTTCGAAGTCGATGACTTCGCAGCAGGCTTTGTTCGTCTTGAAGGCGGCATCATCCTCGACTTCCGTATTGCATGGGCAATGAACATCAACACCCCCGGCGATACCATCATTCTCGGTACCAAGGGCGGTCTTCGTATTCCTTCCACCGACTGCTGGAACGGCACCATCGGCGGCGACCTTATTCTCTACCACGAAGTAGCAGGCAAGCAGGTTGAGACCAAGATCCCTCAGATCTTCCCCAAACCCGGCGATCCTACCAACTTTGACAAGAAGATCAGAACCTTCCTTGACGCGGTCAAGAACGGTACTCCCGCTCCCGTACCCACCAGCCAGATCCTCTACAACCAGGCAATTCTCGACCACATCTGCAAGTCCTCCAACGTCGGTCACGAGATCCCCGTTGTCATTCCTGAAATCTGATTTAAAAACCGAAGCGAAGGGTGATTTCGGTCATCCTTCGCTCTTTTAGAATAAAGGAGATTCATTATGAAAAAGTTTAACGTCGGTATCCAGCTTTACGGCGTAAGAGAAGCAATGACTGCCGATTTCGAAGGCACGCTCAAAGCCATCGCCGATATGGGTTACGAATACGTCGAATTCGCAGGCTATTACGGCAAGACCGGTGAAGAGATCAAAGCCATCCTTGATAAGTACGGACTCAAATGCGTTTCCGTCCATCAGGGCCTTGACTTCTTCGACGAAAACCCCGAAGAAAAGATCAAGTTCCTCAAGACCTTCGGCGTAAAATACAACGTCATTCCCTGGTACAAGAAAGACCTCCTCGCAGGTTCTCCCGAATGGCCCGCTACTGTTGAGAGATTCAACAAGATCGCCGATCTTCTTGCAAAGAACGGTATGAAACTCGGCTACCACAACCATGATTTCGAATTTGAAAAGGTTGACGGCAAGTACATCCACGACTACATCTTCGAGGCAGTTCCCGAAGACAAGATCGAGCCGGAACTCGATACCTGCTGGGTACACTACGCAGGCATCCGTCCCGAGGACAAGATCCGTCAGTTCAAGGGCAGAGTTACCCTCGTTCACCTCAAAGACTTCGTCTGCAAGAACCTTGCGGCAGGTCCCGTTTACGATCTGATCGACAACAGCGGCAAAGGCACCGGAGCAAAGGGCTCCCGTGAAGAGAACGGCTTTGAATTCCGTCCCTGCGGCATGGGCCTTCAGAACTTCGGCAACATTCTCGCGGCTTGCGAAGAATGCGGCACCGAAACCGTCATCGTCGAGCAGGATAAGACCTACGACGGCATGACCGAACTCGAAGCGGCAAAGATCGCAAGAGATTACCTCAAGAACACCTTCGGTATTTGAGCAAGCACAAAATCAAACCGGTCAGTCCTTTGTGTCTGACCGGTTTTTTGATTGGAAACAGCATGAAACGGTACGGCGACAGCACCTTGCTTTTGTCATTTTATCCGAGCCGAAAATGCCTTCATCCGATTTTTTTGAAAAAAACATTCCCCCCCTTGCCTTTTTTTGCATTTTATGTTATAATAAATCGTTAACAATAAGAGACCTTTGGTAAGGAGTACCGTATATGATCGTTGCTTTGGAAGAATCCAAGCGCAAACTTGTCGAACTGCGCGGCGTTGTCGCCGAACTCGGCAACCAGCTTCGTATTGAGGAAGCGAGAGAAAAAGCCGCCGATCTTGAAAAAGAAACGCTGGTCGAGAACTTCTGGGACGATGCCGAGAAATCATCCAAGAAACTTCAGCAGATCAAACAGATGAAAGATTCCGTCGAGAGTTACGAGAACCTCGTGAACAAACTCGAAGACGCTCTGACGCTCTGCGAGATGGCGATCGAAGAAAACGATGAAGGTTCGGTCGAGGAAGTCGTCAGCGAAACCGAATTTATCGAAACCGAAGCCGAGAGAAAGAGAATCGAAGTTCTCCTTTGCGGTCAGTATGATAAAAACAACGCGATCCTCACATTCCACCCCGGAGCCGGCGGAACGGAAGCGCAGGATTGGGCATCCATGCTTTACAGAATGTACACCCGTTGGGGCGAGAAACACGGCTTCAACGTCAAACTTA
>JAKSPH010000102.1 GCA_024404975.1 Clostridia bacterium
AGGATGACCGCAACGACGGATTGCCAAGTCGTTACGTAAGAGAGTGTGCCGAGGTCGATGAGTTGCTGGCGGATACCGTAGCAAATTCCGGCACCGAGTCCCCATTTCGTACCGTGGCGGTAAGAGAGGACTACGAGCGGGAGCATGGACGCCGCCGTGACCGAGCCGCCGTAGGGCAACTGCACGACTTTGAACAGACTCAGAACCGTGGCGAGTGCCATCATTACGGCACATTCGACAAGAATTTGTGTTTTCGAGATTTTCATGAAGAAATCTCCTTTCATTATATTGAAAAAAAGAAAACCGCACAGAAGATCCCCGCGCGGTTTTACCCATAGAATCTCCCTACGCCGGTATTACCCGGATCAAGTTGAGGGTTCGGCTCTCACCGTCTCAGCATAACGCACCCCTGTTCTGAACAGTATTCATTTTTACGTTGTCTATTTTAACACAAAACGGCGGATTTGTCAATCCGTTTGCAAAGTTAAATTTCCGATAAAGTTTTGAAAAAAGGATTGACAAGTGAAAAAAGCCGTGCTATAATCTGCTCATAAGAAACCAAAGACGGAGAGTAAGTAGCGTCTTGAATTCCTTTTCAGAGAGTTGCCGTTCGGTGCGAGGCAATAGGGAAAAAGCCGTGAATGGACTCCGGAGGGGGACCGAACACCGCTTGCCGGTTAGTAGCAGTCCACGGTGGATGCCGCCGTTATCGGGCGTGGCCGTATGACAGTACGGAATGAGAGGATGCATTTTTGCATCAATATGGGTGGTACCGCAGATATTATTTCTGTCCCTTGTTTTACACAAGGGGCATTTTTGTTTTATAAGGAGGTTACTATGACGTTTGAAGAACTTACCGTTTTCCGATGGCGATGCGGAAACAGACAGAATAAAAACACAAAAAAACATCAAACAATAAAATATGATCTCCGACAATCGGAGGAAAGGAATTTATCATGAAAAAAATCGTATCCGTTTTGCTCCTCATCGCACTTTGCACACTCGCCGTACTTCCCCTCGCTTCCTGCGGAAAGCAGAAGAAACTCACCGTCGGTATCGTCAACTACGTCGATGACGCCTCGCTCAACCAGATCGCAGACAACCTCAGATCCCGTCTTTCCGAGATCGCTACGGAAAACGGCACCGAAATCGAAGTTCTCTATCAGAACTGCAACGCAGACACCAACGTGCTGAATCAGATCCTGACCGACTATATCACCCGCGGTGTGGATCTTCTGATCGGTATCACCACCCCCGTTGCCGTCGCAATGCAGTCGGCGACCGAAGATCTTGACATCCCCGTTCTCTTCTCTGCCGTGTCCGATCCCGTAGGTTCGGGACTTGTGGATTCCCTCACCGCCCCCGGCGGAAACCTCACCGGTACTTCCGATTACCTTGACACCGAAGCGGTGCTGAACCTCATGTTCGCCGTCGATCCCGAAATCACCTCCGTCGGTCTGCTCTACGACGTAGGACAGGATTCCTCGACTTCCGCCATCGCAGCCGCAAAAACTTACCTTGCCGCAAAGGGCGTTTCCGTTGTGGAAAAGACGGGCAACACCGTTCCCGAAATCCTTCTCGCCGCACAGGCGCTTGTCGCAGACGGTGTGGATGCCGTATTCACCCCGACCGACAACTCCATTATGAACGCGGAACTCTCCATCTACGAAACCTTCACCGAAGCGGGTATTCCTCACTACGCAGGTGCTGACTCCTTCGCACTCAACGGTGCGTTCGCAGGTTACGGCGTTGACTACGCGAACCTCGGCAGAAAGACCGCCGACATGGCAAAAGAGATCCTGTTCGACAGAAAAGCGCCCAAGGACATCGCCGTCATGACCTTCGACAACGGCACGGCAACCCTCAACACCGAAACCGTCGCCGCCCTCGGTCTGAACCTTGATAACGTCAAAACCGCCATTACTCCCTACTGCACTTCCATCAAGACGGTCGTTACCGCCGAATCCTTCGACGACCTGAACTAATTCCGACATCAAAAGGACTTCTTCTATATGAATTCTGTGCTTATGCTCGTGAAAGGTGCGCTTGAACTCGGTCTGATCGGCTCGATTACCGTTCTCGCTCTGTTTTTGAGTTACTCCATGCTGAACGTGTGCGACCTGTCCACGGACGGTTGCTTTACCCTCGGCGCGGCGGTCGGTGCTTCGGTCGCCATCGCCGGTTACCCCTATCTTGCCATCCTCGCCGCACTCGCGGCAGGGTGTGCTTCGGGGTTCCTCACCGCGATCTTGCAGACGAAATGCGGTATCAACAGTTTGCTCTCCGGCATTATCGTCAACACGGGGCTGTATTCCGTGAATATCGCCGTGATGAAACAGGCATCCGTGCTGAATCTGAACAAAGTGGAAACGGTGTTCTCGAAGGCGAAAGATCTCCTTCGCGGAACGGTGTTCTTTGATTATTCAAAGATCTTCGTCATTCTCCTGTTCGTTCTCGCGGTGGCCGTGTTCCTGTACTTCTTCCTGCGGACGAAACTCGGTCTTGCGATCCGCGCGACCGGTAACAACCCCGATATGGTGCGTTCCTCGTCCGTCAACCCACACTTTACCACGATCGTCGCGCTCTGTATTTCCGGCGCGATCACAGCACTCTCCGGATCTCTCCTCGCTTTCTATAACCAATCGGCAAACATCGACATCGGCACGGGTATGGTGACCGTCGCGCTCGCTTCCCTGCTCATCGGGCAAGTCTTTCTCGGAAAGAAAAAACTGTCGCTCCGTCTGGTCGGCACGGTGCTTGGCGCGTTCGTGTTCCGTCTTGTCTACACCGTGGCGCTTCGCTTCCGGATGCCCGCATTTATGCTCAAACTCGTCAGTGCGATCGTCGTATTCCTCGCCATTGCCGCCCCCTATCTCATTGCCGCTCTCAAAGAACGTAAGGCAAGACACGACAGGGTACTCGCCCGAAAGAAGGAGAAAACAGTATGACAGATTCTATGCTTCTTCTTAAAAATGTAAAGAAAACTTTCCGTCCCGGAACGCCGGACGAAAAAACGGCGCTCGACGGGCTTTCCCTTGACGTGAAACGCGGTGACTTCATTTCGATCATCGGTGCCAACGGCGCGGGAAAATCCACCCTCTTCGGCGCCATCGCCGGAAGTTTCCTCACCGATGAAGGCGACATCCTTCTCGACGGGGAAGATATCACCTTCATGCCGGAGCATAAGCGTGCGAAAGTCATCGGTCGGTTGTATCAGGACCCGATGCGCGGCACCGCGCCCGAAATGACCGTGGAAGAGAATCTCGCTCTCGCGGCGGGCAACGGCTCCTGGTTCTCCACCGTTTCCAAGAAAGAAAAAGCGGAGTTCCGCGACAGAGTGCGCATCCTTGGTATGGGTTTGGAGGACAGAATGGAACACCCCGTGGGGCTGCTTTCGGGCGGTCAGCGGCAGGCGCTCACGCTGATGATGGCAACCTACCACCCGCCGAAAATCCTGCTCCTCGACGAGCATACCGCCGCTCTCGATCCGCTCACCGCGGAAAAGGTCATTGAGATCACCAAGCGGACGGTGGAAGAAAACGGTCTTACCTGCCTTATGGTCACGCACAATATGCAGATGGCACTCGATATGGGAAACCGCACCGTCATGATGCACCGCGGAAAGATCCTGCTCGACGTTTCCGGCGAAGAGCGGAAGAATATGTCCGTCAGCGATCTCACCGAACGGTTCCGCACACTTTCGGGTTCCTCTCTCAACAACGACCGGATGCTCCTCGACGAGTAACCGAAAAAAATGCAGGGCGTTTGCCCTGCATTTTTATTAGATCTCCACGTCGATCCAAACGGGGAAATGGTCGGAGAGTGTCAGATACGAATCGGGTGTCGCTCGTTCGAAGCGGCGGACAAAACCGTCCGGTGCGCCTTTGACGAGAATGTGGTCGATGCCTTTTTCAAAGGGTTTCGGCGTGTACGGCTCAAAGCCGGACAGACTGCAATAATGCCATCCGTTATCCTCGGCACGGTAATCCGTCGCCAGGTCGTGACCGTGAAGACATCCGTGTTCCAGCGCGGTTACCACGGGAGCGGAACGGTAGTCGGTGTGGAAGGCGCCGACGAGGACCGCCGGACAACCGTATC
>JAKSPH010000103.1 GCA_024404975.1 Clostridia bacterium
CCCTCTGCCTCTGCGGTAACGGCTTTACCGATATCGTGCAGAAGTCCCGCACGGCGGGCGGCGGTAACGTCCGCGCCGAGTTCGGCTGCCATCGCGCCGGCAAGCATAGACACTTCCACGGAGTGACGGAGTACGTTCTGTCCGAAGGACGTGCGGTATTTCATCTTGCCGAGAAGTTTGATAAGGTCGGGGTGGAGTCCGTGAACGCCGGTTTCAAATACGGCTTTTTCACCTGCCTGCTTTGCGGCCTGCTCGACTTCATGGCGGGCTTTTTCGACGGTTTCTTCAATGCGCGCGGGGTGGATTCTGCCGTCGGAAACGAGTTTTTCAAGGGTAAGACGTGCGATTTCGCGGCGGATGGGATCAAAGCCGGAAACGGTGATGACGTCGGGCGTGTCGTCGATGATGAGTTCAACGCCGGTGAGATTTTCGATGGCGCGGATGTTTCTGCCCTCACGGCCGATGATACGTCCCTTCATCTCGTCGCCGGGGATCTGAACGGAGGAAACCGCGATCTCGCTGACGTGATCGGCGGCGCAGCGCTGAATGGCAAGGGAAAGAATATTCTTGGCTCTCGCTTCGGCTTCTTCCTTGAATTCCTCCTCGTATTCCGCGATCTTCATCGCGGTTTCGTGTTTCATCTGACTGTCAAGACGGGCGATGAGTTCCGCCTTCGCTTCCTCGGCGGTAAGTCCCGCGAGTTTTTCGAGAGTAGCCATCTCGCTCTGGAGGGCGCGGTCGATCTCCGCTTTCACGGCATCGGCTTTCGCGTGTTTCTCCTGGAGAAGGGCTTCTTTCTTCTCAAGGTTTTCGGTCTTGAGGTCGAGCGCTTCTTCTTTTTGTGTTACGCGGCGCTCAAGACGGGATACTTCTTTTCTGCGTTCTTTGATATCAAAATCCGCTTCTTTCTTCATCTGGAAGATCTCTTCCTTGGCGGAAATGATGGACTCTTTTTTGACGCTCTCCGCGTTTTTGATCGCGTCTTCGAGAATTTGTTTTGCCTGGGCAATGGCGGAGCCGGGTTTCTTTTCGGAAATCGTCTTACGGATGAGGATTCCGGCGATCAGACCGACGACCAACGCGCCTGCCGAGATGGCAACGACTGCAATGGGTTCCAAATGACACCTCCTTTGATTACTGAATGTAACCAATATCTCATTTTCGATAAAATTTTTAATGCCGCATCGCGGTGCGAAGCCGAGGATTGATCCCGCATCGGGCAATCGCCGTCCGTGATACGGATACATTATAATATATTATTTGAATAAAGTCAAGAGCAAAACGCGCACTCGGTATATTTTTCTTAAAAAACATAAAATTTGTCAACAAAAGTTTACAAAACAAAAAGGACCGGGCAACAAATGCTCTCGGTCCATTCGATAGTCTTACGCGCCGATGCTCGGCAGAAAATAAAAGTAAAGTCCGGCAAGTATCCCCGCGATCAGGATCAGCGCGAGGAGCCACAAAAGGAAGTTCTTTAACTTTCTCATGCGGACGAAGCGTTTCGCTTTTTTCAGATAGCGGGAGATCGGATCCTTTTTCCGAAGCAGGGTCCTGCGGAATGCGCGGAGCCAGGACACGTCGTCTTTTCTGACTTCCCCCTGCCGTTTCATGGCGGCGGGATCGTGGATCAGGGAATTGCGGAGCGTGCGGTAGCGGATCAGCGACGTGAGGACACTGTCGCGGTCAGGGGCAAATCTGGCATTGTTCAGTCGGTTGATGTACTCGGTCACACCGCCGGTCGGTACGTCGAATTTCTCGGCACAGGACTTGTCGAGCAGGGCGTATTCGTCGAGGTATTTCTCGTTCAGATGTCTTCCCACCGTGTTGCTCCTCTCTTTATGGTTGTTCTTTTATATTGTACAACAGAATTTCTGTTTTTTCAATATGTTTTTCGCATTTTTTGAAAAAAGAGTTTTTCACCTTGTAATCGGTTGCTCTCTATGTTATAATAACCGTATCCGGATTTTTCAATCACAAAAACGAATTAAGAAGGAAATAATTATGAAGACAGTGGAACATTCGGCGGATCTATGCATCGTCGGCGGCGGTATGTCCGGCGTATGCGCGGCACTCGCGGCGGCAAGACACGGCGCAAAAGTCGTTCTGATGCAGGACCGTCCCGTCCTCGGCGGAAACGCGTCCGGGGAAGTGCGCATGTGGATCTGCGGTGCAAGTGGAGAGGATAACCGCGAAACGGGTATTCTCGAAGAACTCGAATACGAAAACTACTATATGAACCCGGGGCTGAAATTCCCGCTCTGGGACGCCGTCCTGTACGGCAAGGTAAAGGCGGAGAACAATATCACGCTTCTCCTGAACACGACCTGCCTCGACTGCACGATGAAGGACGGAAAGATCGAAACCGTCAAGGGCTGGCAACTCAACGCCGAAACCTACCACGTTGTCCGTGCGAAGTACTTTGCGGACTGTTCGGGCGACTCCATCCTCTGCCCGCTGACCGGCGCTTCCGCCATGATGGGACGCGAGGGAAAAGACGAGTACGGAGAGTCGATCGCTCCCGACAGAGCCGACAGCCATACGATGGGTATGAGCTGCCTCATTCAGGCGCGTGAAACGGATTCGCCGAAGCCCTTTATCAAGCCGGATTGGGCGTACACCTACGAAACGGATGAAGATATCGCTTTCCGCAAGCATCCGCCGGTGGATCCGCTGAATCACTGCAACTATTGGTGGATCGAAGTCGGAGGCATGGTCGACGCCCTCCACGACAGCGATGCCTGCCGTGACGAGTGCCTGAAGATCGCGTTCGGCGTATGGGATCACATCAAGAACCGCGGCGATCACGGTGCCGACAACTGGGAACTCGAATGGATCGGCTTCCTGCCCGGCAAGCGCGAGTCCCGCCGTTACGTCGGAAAATACGTCATCAACGAGAACGACGTCCGCGCCGAGGGAAAATTCCCCGACGTTGTCGCCTACGGCGGTTGGTCGATGGACGACCACTTCCCCGAAGGATTTTACTATAAAAAGGGCGTTTCCACGATCTGGCATCCCGCACCCTCGCCCTGGGGAATCCCGTTCCGTGCGCTCGTTTCCAAGGACGTACCCAACCTGCTCTTCGCCGGAAGAAACATTTCCGTCACCCACGTGGCGCTCTCTTCGTCCCGCGTGATGGCGACCTGTGCCCTTCTCGGTCAGGCGGTCGGAACCGCGGTCGCCGAGATGATCCGAAACGGCACGGATCCCGATACGGTCGATATCGGAAAAGTTCAGCAGATCCTGCTTGAAGATGACGTTATGCTCCCCGGATTGCAAAGAAACGTCAGCAAAATCTCGCTTGACGCGAAGTGCAATGCCCCCGTTGTTCTCGACGGCACCGAACGCGGAGAATCCCACGTTTACACAGGTAAGGCGGGCGACGCGATCACCCTCGATTTCGGAAAACCGACCGAAGTTTCTTCGCTTCGTATCGTGTTTGACTCGGATCTCAACCGCGGTTACTGGAATATGCCTTCCGGCTACCCGATCGAACAGCCGAAATACAAGATCTCCCCGAAGATGGTCAAGGACTTCAATATCGTTCTGACTGCCCCCGACGGCACGGAGAACGTGCTTTCCTTTACCGACAATCATCAGCGCCTTGTGCGCATCCCCGTCGGGCAGACCGTTTCCTCGGTCGCTCTCGTTCCTCTGTCGGATTACGGAGCGGGTGAGATGAGAGTGTTTGCCTTCGAGGCGAGATAATTTCAAACTTATTTATTCAAACCGCCGTCCTTTTCACAGGGACGGCGGTTTTCTTTTTTGTCCGAGTTTTTCTCTTGACAAGCGCGGACGGATTTACTATAATAAATGTGTACGCCCGCGAGGACACCCGCGAACCAATGCGCATATTGCTTTGGAGGATCCTATGAAAATAATGACTTATAACATCCGCTGTCAGTGGGAAGGCGACGGCATCAACGCCTTCATCCACCGCGGCGGAATGATCTACGACATGTTCCGTGCGGACCACCCCGCCATCGTCCGCTTTCAGGTAGTCGGGGAAGACGCCTGTTTCCTTGCATGGA
>JAKSPH010000104.1 GCA_024404975.1 Clostridia bacterium
TCTTCCTATGATCACCTCCTGCTCTCCCGGATGGGTTAAGTTCTGCGAATACGACTATCCCGAGTATATCGCGCACATGTCCTCCTGCAAGTCTCCTCAGCAGATGGGCGGTGCGCTCATCAAGACCTACTGGGCAGACAAGATGGGTTACGATCCCAAGGATGTATTCGTAGTATCCATCATGCCTTGTACCGCAAAGAAATTTGAGGTAGGCAGAGATGATATGAGCGCAGCTGGCGCGGGCATCCCCGACGTTGACGTTGCTCTTACCACCCGTGAACTTTCCAGAATGATCAACCGCGCAGGTATCAAGTTCACTTCTCTTCCCAATGAAGAATTCGACCAGCCTCTCGGTGTTGACACCGGTGCCGCAGTCATCTTCGGTGCTACCGGCGGTGTAATGGAAGCCGCTCTCCGTACCGCAAACGACGTTCTCACCGGCAAAGACAACAAGGAACTCGTGTTCAGCGAAGTTCGCGGAACCGAAGGCCTCAAAGAAGCAACCTACAACATTGCAGGTAAAACCATCAAAGTTGCCGTTGCTTCCGGTGCTGCTAACGCTAAGATCGTTATGGACAAGATCGCATCCGGCGAAGCCGATTGGACCTTCGTTGAGATCATGGGTTGTCCCGGCGGTTGCGTAAACGGCGGCGGTCAGCCCATTCAGCCTCAGTACGTTCGCGATACTGTGGATCTGAAAGCCGTTCGTGCAAAAGCACTCTACGAGCAGGATGAAGCAATGGAAATGAGAAAATCTCACCTCAACCCCGTCATCAAAGAAGTTTACGACAACTTCTTCAAGGGCGGTTACGGTTGCGAGAAGGCTCACCATGCACTTCACACTTCCTACGTCGCAAGAAAACGTTATACCAAATAATCAATAAGTATAACAAAAGAACTCGTTGCCTTCGGGCAACGAGTTCTTTTGTTATGTTTTTGGGTACTTTTCAAAGATATTTCGTGTATTTCAAAGGGTTTTCATGAAGTTAACGGATTCTTCCACCCATTTTTCAGCCATCTCTGCGATGGAGGCTCCCGTACCGCTTGTATCGGTTACCTTGTTTGCAAGAGCCACTCCGTGAGGACCTTTCGGGAAGATATAACAAGCATACGGAATATGATGTGCGGTCAACGCCGCGGCAAGCATCAGCGTACCTGTGACGGGAACGAGTTGGTCGGTCGCGGTGTGCCAGAGGAACATCGGAACCGTGGAGTCCGTAACGTTACATTCAAGCGAGTATTTTCTCTTTTCTTCGATCGGAATACTGTCAAAACCTTTACCGGAAAGTTTTTCGAACGAATATGCGTGGCAAGGACCGATCGCGGTCGTTACAGGATAGGAAAGAACGACGCCAGCGGGGCGGATCGCGTCTTTTTCCACGTCAAGTGCTTCCAATACTTCAGGCTCATTGAACATAGTTCCCATGCACCCCGCAAGATGTCCGCCGGCGGAGAATCCGACAAAGAAAATCTTTTTGGGATCAATGCCGAAATCGGCGGCATTTTCTTTAACGTAGAGGAATGCGCGCCCGGCATCCACCATCTGCGCCGGATAAACGTCCTCTTTCCGTCCGACACGGTAATTCAGTACAAAGCACTGGAAATCCTCTTTCAAGTAAGCGAGCGCGATCGGCTCCCCTTCCCTTTCCGTGCAAACGACACCGTATCCGCCACCGGGAATGACGATCATTGCGGGGCGCAGATGAGAGCGGTCGTTGACAACGTAGGTATCGAGATAAGCGCGATCATCGGACGGGTTAAGCGGTATTCTTTTGCAAAGCATAAATCAAACCTTCTTTTTTCCTTCGATAAAGTAAGTGGCTTCGCTGTCGGCGGTGGAGAGTGCGAACGCGAGCGGGAACATCTCAAATGCCGCCGATACGTTTCTCTCGTCCTCGGTCGAGGAATAGCCCATGTGATAGCGAATGGCAAATGCCTCTTCTCTCGTCAGTTTCATAAAGCCGTTAATGATATAAACACTCTTTTCTCCGTGTCCGTAAGGCATCGGATCGTCGTATTCGAAACTGTCGACTCTCTGCCAAACGCCTTTTTCGTCCTTGACGTTGCGGAAACCTTTTTTATAAACACCGACTTTGCAAAGATCGTGAAGCAACGAAACGATCGCGACGGATTCGTCGGAATACTCCATTTTCAGATCTTCTATTGCGTGTTTGGAGGAAAGATAACCGACCAAGCAGTCATACACGTTAAGAGAATGTTCGCATAGTCCGCCCTCATAAGAAGAATGGTATCTTGCGGACGCGGGTGCGGTAAAGAAATCGGAGGAGGAACTCAAAAGATAGTCGAGCAGTTTATCCGCTCCTTCTCTCTTGATGTTTTGCCGATATACTTCGATAAACCGTTCTTTGGATGTCATGGCAATCTCACTTTCTTCAATGATGGAAAAGGGAGGCGCGTTTGAGAGTTTCGATGCTCTTATCGAGTCCTTCAAGCGTCTTGACTTCGATCAAGCAGGTTTTCGGCAACGGCTCAAAGAGAACTTCGTCAAGTTTGACGATACCGTCACCCAAGGCGAGATGCGCGCGTTTGCCGTCGGAATCGTGAAGATGCATATGGATTCTGCGGGACCAATCGGCACAGTAAATGTCAAGATTTTTTCCGCCGAGGCAGGTTTCGTGTCCCACGTCCATCGTCAAAGCGAAAACAGGGCTTGCAAGGAAGTAACGGAGTGCTTCTCTCTGACTCTCGGTAAAGGGGCATGTATCCACGTTTTCAATGCAGATCTTCAAATCGGAATTTCCGATCGCTTCTTCGCAAATACGAATGAATTTCTGCACTTTTTTCAAATAATCTTCGCGGTAAACGTCATTCAAATAGACTTTTCTGTCCGTGAGAGTGACGTAAACGCCCGTAAGCAGGTGAAGATTGATGACCGGCGCACCGACTTCTTTCGCAAAAGCGATGTCGTCCGCCATGATACGCATATAGCAATCCGAAACTCTGTCGTCAAAATCAAATGGATTCAGTTGTTCATCCGCGTGGAAGGTATAAAAGATACCGTATTCCTCCCCCAAAAGGCGCATTGCTTCGGGATCAAGGACATTAGAACGGTACTGCGGGAAACTCAAATTCACTTCAAGGAAATCAAGTCCGCGGGAAGCCGCCTCTCTGACGCAGGTAGGCAGATCGGGGCATTCGATAAGGGTAGGCATTCCGAATTTCATAGGGTACTCCAAATTGTGATTTCTACGTTGATATTTTAGCACAAAACGGTGGGATTTTCAACCCTGCTTTGTCAATTATCACCGTATTTTTTTCTGTATTCGGCAGGTGACATTCCGACCGCCGCACGGAAGCACTTGTAGAAGTGGCTGTAATCAAAGAAACCGAGTTTCTGCGCGAGTTCGGACTGTGAAAGATCCGTGGTCGTCAGTTTTGCTTTCGCTTCGGCGATACGGAATCTTGTTACGTGGTCTTTTGCGGAAACACCGGTAACGGAAGAGATCAGAGCAGAAAGATAGCCGGGATGGTAACCGACTTCCGCGGCAACGGATTTGATAGCATCCGGCGAAGAAATGCGGGAATAAAGGAGTTCGAGGATCTTGGATACTTCAAGATAGCGAGGATTCTCTTTTTGCGCACTGATCCTGCTCTCTTCCGCAATCATATAAAGTGCGGAATGAAGAACGGAAGATGCAAAATCCACGTAAAACATTCCTTCTCTCGGCTGCAAGAACTCTTTAAGGAATGATGCCACGTTGGGGGAAGAAAGAACCATAGGAGAAGATAAGCACGGAGCGTCGGCAAAGTCCGTGACGGAAACGGCATTTTCCGGCTGATATTTATCAAAAAGTACAAAATCTCTTTCTGGGATCTTCTCCTTGGTTACCAGAAAATAATAATTCTGGATCTCGACGTCTTCTTCACTTTCAAAAGAATAACTGATGCCGGGCGGTAAAAACACAACGGAACCTGCATTACAGGAAAACCGTTTGTCGGCGAGATTCAAAACACCTTGACCGCGGCGAAAGAGCATCAATTTATACGT
>JAKSPH010000105.1 GCA_024404975.1 Clostridia bacterium
AGTCAGAGGATCGCCGTCACGGGTCACAGCGAAATGCAGATCACGCAGGATGCGGGTTCGACAGACGGTTATATGCACGCAGGCAGAACGACCGGAGGTCTTGCTGCCGCAATCCCAGGTCATAACAAGATCGCCGTTTCCTTCTCCGCGGCAAAACTTGCCGACACCGCTTGCGTTGCTTCCACGTTCCGCTTCCGTGCATCCGGCACGCCGTCCAACGTAATCAACCCCTTCGCCACCAACGATAAAGGCGAACTTTACATCATGGGTAAGGATGCGGAAGGTCAGACCGTAACACAGAAGGTCGGAACGCTCGACACGACCTATCAGAACTTCACGATTGTCATTGACTTTGAGGAACAGACCGTCGCAGGTTACGCGGAAGACACGCTCGTTACCGACGTGCTTACTCTCGTACTTCCCAATGAGGCAGGAACCAAGACCGCTAAACAATGGTCTGCCGGTGCGACCGGGTACCTCTTCTACTGGTACGTTTCCTCCAACGGCAGCGACTCGGCACGCGCTCTCTTGCTTGACAATATCAAAGTCGTCGCTTGCAACTGATCCCCGATAAGTTTTCGAGGAAGGGCAGAAATCTGCCCTTCCTCTTGTTTTTTTTGACTTAATATGATAAAATAAAAGAAAAACCGATACCCGGAGGGGTTTTAGTATATGAGAAGAAAAACGCCGCTGCCGGAACTGCTTGCTCCGGCGGGCTCTTTTGAGGCGATGCTCGCCGCCGTTTCCGCAGGTGCGGACGCGGTCTATCTCGGCGGTGCAAATTTCGGTGCACGTGCTTTCGCGAAGAATTTTAATGCCGAAGAAATGGCGGATGCCGTCCGCTACTGCCACTTGCACGGCGTGAAGGTGTACGTTACCGTCAATACGGCACTTTACGACCGCGAGATCGAAGAGGCGGTCGCGTACTGTTACGGACTTTGCCGGATAGGCGTGGACGCCGTCATCTCGACGGATCTCGGACTGATCCGCCGTATCCGCGAGGAGATCCCCGAACTTCCTGTCCATATCTCTACGCAGTTCTCCGTTCATAATACCGAAGGCGTGGAATTCGCCGCCTCGCTCGGTGCCGAGCGCGCGGTCGTGGCGAGGGAACTGTCACTTTCCGACATACGTTCCGCCGTGGAAAACTCCCCTATGGAGATCGAAGTGTTCCTGCACGGTGCGCTATGCGTGTGCCATTCGGGGCAATGCTTATTCTCCTCGCTCGTCGGCGGGCGTTCGGGAAACCGCGGAGAATGTGCCCAGCCCTGCCGTCTGCCCTACAACGGAAAGAACAGTTACCCGCTTTCCCTGCGGGATCTCTCTCTCGCGGGACATATCCGCGAACTGATCGCTTCCGGCGTGTCCTCGCTCAAAATCGAGGGGAGAATGAAGTCGCCCGATTACGTTTACCGCGTGACGAAGATCTACCGCACGTTGCTCGACGCGAACCGAAACGCCGGCGCGGAGGAACAGAAAGAACTTGCCGACGTGTTCTCGCGCGGCGGTTTCACGGACGGCTACTTCACGGGAAAGACGTTCTCGCCGATGACCGGTGTGCGGAGCGATGCCGATAAAGAAAAGACCGAGGGCGTGGAAAAACTCTACTTTGCGCCGATCAGGATTCCGGTTTCCGGCCGGGCGGTGTTCCGCCTCGGCGTGCCGTGCGAACTGACACTCACCGACGGAAAAAAGACGGTTACCGTTACCGGCGATATGCCCACCGCGGCACAAAACGCGCCCTTGACAAAGCAAGATTTGTCAACAAGACTTTGCAAAATGGGCAGTACATATCTCTCGCTTGATCCGAAAGATCTTGAGATCGAGGTGGAACCGGGGATCAATCTGCCGCCTTCCGCCGTCAACGCCCTCCGTCGGCTTGCCGCCGAGAAGTTGCAGGACACCTCGCGCGACGTTCCCGACAGAGCGGGAAGATCCCGCCCCGCGGCTCCACGTTCTCCGGCGTGGAAAACCGCGGTGTTCTACGACGGCGCTCTGTTTGAAAAGACCGGAGATCCCGACGGATTCTTCGATATGATATTCATCCCCTTGGCAGGACACCCCGGAACTTCGACCGGCGCGTTCGGCGTGATTGTTCCGCCCGTCGTGACCGACGCGGAATTTGAAGAAGTGAAATCCGCGCTCGCAGATCTCAGGGAGAAGGGCGTTACCCACGCGCTTGTCGGAAACCCCGGTATGATCCGGACGGTGAAAGACCTCGGCTATCTCCCTGTGGGCGACTTCCGCCTGAACGTCAACAATTCCCACACCGCGGACGGCTACCGTGAACGCGGCATCGACGCGCTCATTCTGTCCCCCGAACTGACTTTGCCCATGATGCGCGATGTCGGCGGCGGGGCGATCGTCTACGGCAGGATCCCGCTGATGCTCACCGAGCGATGCTTCGTGAAAGAGAACGGCGGTTGCTCCCAATGCGGAAAATTCACGCTGACCGACCGCATGGGAAAGCGGTTCCCGATCCTGCGCGAATACCCGCACAGAAATCAGATCTTCAACTCGGTTCCCACCTACATGGGTGACAGAAAAGACGCGCTTGCCAAGGCGGGAATCCGTCACTGGCACTTCCTCTTTACGGTCGAAACCCCTGCCGCCGTGCGCGGTGTCATCGCTTCGTTCAAGAACGGAACTGCTCTTTCCGGTGAAGCCCGGAGAATAAAAATGTAAATAAAACTATACATATTTGCGAAAGAGAAACGGTTTATGAAACTGATTTTGGCATCCGGATCGCCGAGAAGAAAAGAGATCCTCGGAAAGATGGGTTACGAATTTGAATGTCTGACGTCCGACGCGGATGAAACTCTTCCCGCCGGAACCCCGCCGGAAACCGGTGTCGAGATCCTCGCACGGAGAAAGGGAGAAGCGGTGCTTCCGCTCGTCGGAAACGAAACGGCGATCCTCTCGTCCGATACCTTGGTCGAACTTGACGGCAAACCGCTCGGAAAGCCGACCGATCCCGACGATGCCCGCCGGATGCTCCGCTATATGTCGGGCAGAACGCACACCGTCAGAACCGGCATCGCTGTGCGTATCGGCGAAAATTGCGTGTCCGGCGTGGCTTCGGCAGACGTTACCTTCCGTGAACTGACGGACGGCGAGATCGACGCTTACGTCGCCACCGGAGAACCCCTCGACAAGGCGGGTGCTTACGGCATCCAAGGGCGGGGCGGGGCACTCGTCGCCTCCTATTCCGGCGATTTCGACACCATCATGGGGCTTTCTTCCACGCTCACCCGCGACCTCTTCATAAAGATCGGATTCGAGGGATAAGACGATGACCGAGAAACAGAAAAAAGAACGTATGGCGCAGATCGTCGCGCGGTTGAAAACCGTGTATCCCGAAGCCGTCTGCGCGTTGGAATACGGCGGCGATCCGTGGAAACTGCTCGTTATGGGGCGGTTGTCCGCACAATGCACGGACGCGCGCGTAAATATCGTCTGTCGGGATCTGTTTGCAAAATTCCCCGACGCGAAAGCGATGGCGGAGGGGGAACTTTCCGAGATCGAAGAGATCGTCAAGCCCTGCGGGCTTTATCGTATGAAAGCCGAGAATCTCAAAGAGGCATCGCGGATGCTCACCGAAACTTACGGCGGAGAACTCCCCGACACTATGGAGGGACTCCTCACCCTGCCGGGCGTGGGAAGAAAGATCGCGAATCTCCTCCTCGGCGACGTGTTCGGAAAACCCGCCGTCGTGTGCGACACGCACTGCATCCGCATTTGCGGACGGCTCGGCATGTATCCGGAAACGCTCAAAGATCCCGTGAAAACGGAGCAGAAGTTAAGAAAACTCATCGCACCGGAAGAGGGGAGCGATTTCTGCCACCGCATCGTCAATTTCGGAAGAGAAGTCTGTACGGCGAGAAATCCCGCCTGTGACGGTTGCCCGCTCTTTGACCTTTGCGAACACAATATGAAAACTGTGAGGAGGACGGAGAAATGAGGGAAAAACTCGTGAT
>JAKSPH010000106.1 GCA_024404975.1 Clostridia bacterium
GGTTTCACTCTGTCCTTCGCGAACTCCGATTACTCGGAGAAACACGGACTCGACGTTGAACTCCCGAACGGACTGTTCACCGACGGCAAGGGCAACTTCTACGCAGGCGGGGAAAAGATCTCCCTCACTGCCGACACCGCCTTGACGCAGATCCGTCTTGTACAGGAAAAAGGCGCTTCGGTTTCCCTCACAGAGGATCTGAAACTCCGCTACGAATTTGCTTTTGACGAAATCTCCGCGAATATCCTCAAAGAAGGAAGTGCCGAGATCACCTACACGGCAACCGTCAATACGGGCAGGATCACCGCCGAAACCGAAGAAAAGGACGGCAAGATCTACGCTTCCTTCGCGGCGGTAGTCGGAACAAGATACACTATGGCATCTTCCGCGACTGTCACGGTCGGCGGAAAGACCTACACGGTGAAATCCTCCATCGCGCTTACGGATTGCACCCGTTATGCTGAGGACGTCGCTCTCGCGGCATACTGCGACCGTGCGGCAGTACAGTCGGATGCTTATCCGTACGTTACCGATTACGGCGATTTCAGCCCCTATACCAAGACAGCACTTTCCAATCTTTTGAAAATCAAGTAAAGGAGATTCTCCATGAAAAAGATGATTGCAGTTTTGCTTCTCACGGTCACACTCGCTTTGGCGATCTGTTCCTGCGGACCGAAACCTCCCGTTGAAGATCCGGGAAACGGCGGAGGTGACACTCCTATCGAAGAGGTCGAGTGGTCGAATCTCTATTGATCATCCCAATAGGTCTTCCATAGAATACAGTCCGGCAGGGCGGCGGCAGAGAAATGCCGCCGCCCTTAATGCTCCCTCTGCATAGATCCTGCGGTCGTGCGTTTCGTGTCTGACGGTAACGGTTTCCGTGTCGGTCCCGAACATCACCTCGTGGATGCCGGGGCAGTTTCCGAGCCGTACGGAAGAGATCCCGATTTCTCCCATTCCGCGCACCCCTTCGCCCGACCGTCCGTAGAGCGGATAACTGTCCGGGTTCAGCCGGATCATATCCTCGGCGATCATCTTTGCCGTAGCGCTCGGCGCGTCTGTTTTTCCTGCACGGTGGGTTTCGACGATCTCGATCTGCGCTTCGGGGAGCCATTCCGAAAGCAGGCGGCAGACTCTGCGTAAAACCGCGATCCCGAACGAAAGATTCGGTGACAGGAAGATCGGGATCGCCGCCGATGCCTCAGCGATCTTTTCCATCTCCACGGAAGTCTGACCTGTCGTCCCGATCACTGCGGGCGTATTTCTCGTCAGGCAGTACGACAGCACTTCCTCCGTTGCCGAGCGGTTGGAAAAATCGATCAGACAGTCGTATTTCCCGACCGTATCGCAAAGTGCCGATGCGAATTGACGGTTTGCCCCCGTAACGTCGACTCCCGAAAACGATTTGACACCGTATGCGCCGACACGGCAAAGAGCGAGTACCGCCTGCCCCATTTTTCCCGTCGCTCCGTTGATGATGACTTTCATAGAAGATCTCCGTTTTTCTTCCAATATATGAAACGTCCCGCCGCCATATCCCGGCAAATAACAAACCGCCGCAAAAGTTTCTGCTTTTGCGGCGGTTTGTTTTATAGAAGAAATTATCTTACGATTTCAAAGTGAGGATATTCGAAGTAACCTTCAAAGTCGGAAAGAAACTCGCTGTATGTTTCCGCGTCAACGTTTCTTGCCGTAACCGTGAAATAGTGCTTGGCATCGTTCTTCTGACGAAGACCGCGTGCGTTGTCAAGACCGTTCAGATATGCGTTTGTATCCGAATAGAAGTAATAGATGCAGCAGTAGCCGTGAATGTAGTCGCAGGAGCCGTCTGCGTTGAATCCGCTCCAAACGTAGTAGATGGAATCGGCACCGTAGTCATCGACAAACACGTCGTCCTCATTGGTCAGTTGTTCCTGCGTTCCGGCGTATCTTGCGACGAAGATCTGATTCGTTACGGAATGAAGATCTGCCGCCGAGTTGATCTGAACTTCCGGTTTGTTCGATCCGACGTTGCCCGAACCACCGGTGTAGGGAGAATCCCATTCCTCGCCGCCGTTTTCATTTGCGGGCGTCGGTGCGGGGAAGTTCGGCACGGTCACGTCGTTACCTGTCTTGAAGGAGGTAACGGTGTAACTCATGGATTCTTTCTCTTCCGTCGTCTTGATCTCGGATTCAAGTTTCAGCGTAATGCCGAGTTCGTTGTCCACGGCGACTTTGTACTTGAAGTCTTTCAGACCGCTTAACGATCCGATGAAACCGAGCATAGCGCCCATGTTGAACTCATATTCCGTTGCGGCTCTTCCCGCGACAGTTGTCGACCCCAACTTGGTCAGACTTCCGTCGAACGAGTGACCGTAATACATCCAGTAATTGGTAGAGGCTTCAAAAGCGTAACTGCCGTAATAGGAATCGCTGTCCTGGATGGTCGCGGAATAGGTGAATTCGCCGTCTTCTTCCACGTTATAGTAGTGGTACTGCGTTCCGTCTTTTACCATACCGTAGCCGGAAAAGCCGTATTCGTCTTCTTCGAGGCACCAGATTTTGTCGCCTTTTTTGCCGACCGTGTAAGTGCCGGAGCTGTCTTCGCCGTCGTCAAAACTGAACGTGATCTGATAGCCGGTTCTGGTTCCCAGATCCGAAACTTTTCTTTGGGATTCTTCCATGCCGATGGGCAGGGAATCGTCGCCGCCTTCGATTTTATCCCCGATGTGTGCAAGACCGCAGCCGGTGAGTAACATCGAAAGAACGAGAACGAGAGCGATCGCAAGAATAAATGCGGATAATTTTTTCATTGTTGAGTATCTCCTTTTATATATGTATTCTCATTATAAAGGAAAATGTCGGAAAAAGGAATGGAGAAAAAGGGTACTTTCCCGCAAAACACGGCTACTTTTCCGAAAAAACTGCCGGGAACCCATCCGTTCCCGGCAGACCGTGTATTTATTTCGTGAGTTTGAAGAGAAGTTCGTTCCTGTTGTGAACTTTGAACTTTCCGTAGATACTTGCGGAGTGCTTTTTCACCGTCGCTTCGGAGATGAACAGTTCATCCGCGATCTGTTTTCTGCTCTTGCCTTCGAGAAGTTTACGCAGTACGTCCATTTCGCGTCGGGAGACCGCCTCCGTGACGTCGGGGCGTTCGAACACAAGATTGATCCAGTTTTCCGGCAAAACCTTCTCGCACGGCATCGGTTGTTCTTCCGTGAGAACTTCCGGTTTCCTTTTTTTCAGAAGCAGAAGGAGAAGCACCGTGAGCGCACCGAGGAGCAGGATTCCGAACCCTCCGAGGACGAAGCCGTTTTTCATCGGTTCAAGATTCCACTCGGCTACGAGCATATCTTCCGGCAGGTCACCGCCGATGAATACCGTTTCCGCGTTCAGTTCCGTGCCGTCGGCATACCGCCAACCCGTGAAGGAAAAACCGTTTCTTTCGGGATCCTCCAACCGTACGGTTTCCCCGTAGCGCACAGTGAATGTTGCAACGTTCTTTTTCGCGGAAACAAGCGAAAACGTAGTTTCTTTGCAGTAATTGTCACCGACTTTCAGAAGTCCCAGACTGTTTGCGAATTTTCCTCCGGCGATGCTCTCGGTCGCTTCTCTCGTGAGAGGATGGTCGCCCGCCGGCAGGGAAATATGACTCGTTCCGTTCACGCCGCACCGATCACGGAGGGCGGTTTCACTGACCGTCAGACAGTAACCGTTTTCCGCGGAAGGTTCACACGGAACGGCACTGTTATCCCCGATCAGACATCCGAACAGACTTGCGTGGTCGCCGAGATCCTGCTTGCCGAGGAGAGTGGATAAACAGATCTGCGCCCTCGGCGTACTGTCGAAATTGGTATTCATGGGGGTGACACAGATCCCGCCGCTGCTTTCTGCGGAATTGCCGATCACGGTCGAGTTTTTCATGAACAGTGTTTTCGACTGTGTAAGTTCGCAATAGAT
>JAKSPH010000107.1 GCA_024404975.1 Clostridia bacterium
TCAGTTCAGTTTCCGGATCTTCTTTTATTTGTGTCTGACCGTGGGATCAACCGAGCGGGGGGAACGGATCGACTACGTAGCCGTCGCCCATATTCGTATCAATGCTATCCCCTTCGGGAAGGATCTTGTAGGTGCCGGGAGCCGCCTCGAAGGTGAGGAAGCCGCTCTCTTCGTCCACTTCAATGACCGCAACGGCGTTGTTGTCAGCACCGTAAACCGTCCAAGTGCCTTCTTTCACACCGGCTACGGAATACTTGACGGTACCCGTGCCGTTGCCTTCGATCTCAAATCTCTTGGAAAGTCCCTCTGCCTCTTTGGCGAAGAATGCGGCAACGTTCAGAACGGAGGCACCGGCGACGCTGTCGTTTTCATACGAAACCGCCTCCGCGTAGTTGGTGGCAAGGGTATTTCCGCTCTTGGTCACATACATGACGTTGAGAAGATAATCCGTCTTGTTTCCGACCTTGGGGCTGATCTCGACACGTCCCCAACCGCGTTCCGCAGCGGCGTAGGTAGCGTCGAAACGGGTAACCACATCTTCTGCGGCGACGCCTGTGTAAGGTCCTTCCACAACTTTGATGTCCACGTTTCCGGTGCCGGGAAGAAGTGTGCGGTTGATCAGCGCGCCGTCGCCGTTGATCACGGCGGTAACGTTTCCGGTTACGGTAGGTTCGGTCAGAGTGTGGAGCAAGAAGGTCTTTTTGTAAGAACCGTCATCCGCGGTGATCTTATCGAAAACGAAGAAGATGATGGGGACGTTCGGATCGTTCGTATAAACGCCGACCATAAAACGGAGTACTTCATCGACTTTGGAAGAAACGTACGCCGCCGTGAGATCGCCGCTGATGTAGGCGTAAACGGGTTTGCCGTCTTTTTCGATGATCTTATGGCCGAGGACCGACGCGCGTTTCGTATAGTCTTTTCCAAGCCAGTTGGAAAGAGTGGACGACTCGCTGCTGGACGATTTCTGTCCGCCGACGTTGAGATAGGAACCGGTGGATTCGTTGGGCTGATAGATCAGAAGCGAATTGTGCGCAAGGGTGGACATGGTGTAACTGTAATGAACGGTAGTTCCGTACTTATCATAGTAACCGGAGTCGATGGCAAGCGCCTTGCCGTAGAAGATCTGGAAGGAACCGACGTCTTTATGCTCGTGGTTGGCGGAGAAGTACTCACCTATCTTCATATAGAGCATAGCGGCATCGGAGCCCCAACTGTCGCGTGCGATGATCTGTCCGACGGGAGTTCCGTTATAAACGGCGAGAGGAAGATCCTCACGGGAGCCGATTTCGACAGACGTATCGTTGAACACAAGGAACTGCGAGGGCGTCAAAGTCTGGTCGGAACCGTAGAAACGATTGAAGTTATCAAGGAATTTCTTTGCCTCGCCCTTTGCGATCGGATCGGAATTGACGGCGGCAGAGTAGAACATGGTTTTTGCGTAACTTGACATATTGAAGGTGCCGAAGCGAGCAAGCGTGATATCGCCGACACGAAGAAGCGTATTGTCGGGGCGTACGTTATAGATGAAGGAACGTGCAACTTCTCCGAGGTCAACGTTGAAGAGTCTTTCTCCGCAAGCGGTTTCCACGAGGTATTCCGCAATCAGGTCGAAGTTGAAACGGTAGGTGCCGTAATCGTTGCCCTGCATATGCATACCGGACTGATAGATGAACTCACGGACGTCGACGTATTCGGACTCGATTCTGCCCATAACGTAGTTATAAATGTCCGGGGATTCATCGTAGGTGGCGATGGCGAATGCGAGCCAATCACGAAGAAGCTGGGACTCGCAACCGTGGCCGGCAACGGCACCCTGCCCTGCGGGCGGATAACCGATCTCCATCGAAGGACCGACTTTTTTCTTGATGGCGGCAATGAAGGCGGTGCGATCATCTGCCGTCATAACGTTGTAGCACCAGTCGTATACTTCTGCCGCGGTGTACATGGTGTAGCCCCATGCGCGGTAGGAGTCGTTCATGTAGCCCGAAGTATCACGGCCTCCGTTGCTGCTCGAATCTTCGATCACGAGCGTGGAGAGGAAGTTTCTCATCGCCACGACCGCGCGCAGACCATAGAGTTCGTCCCCTTCGATAACATAACGGAGCGCGTACGCCTCGATGATGTTGAGGACGTCGCTGTTATAGTTGTAATGCATCGTAGCAGTCGTGGGATTGAGTTTGCCGTCCGTCTTTTCGTTGGAAAGAGCGATGTACTTCTCATACGCCGTTCCGTCCTGGGCAGATGACGTATTGACAAGTTTCAGCTGGGCAACCTTGTCGGCGCTCAAAAGCACTCTGGGATGGGAGTTTGCGGCAGGGGTAATCGAGGGAGCGGAATACGGAGAGTTCAGTTTTGTTGCCGTGCCGAATTCGGACGACTTGAACGCATCGTGTGTCACTTTCAGTGCGGCGAGTTCTTCCTCACGCTCTTTTTTTGCCTTTTCGGCAGCGGCGGCGGCAGCCGCATCTTCATCCGCTTTCTTCTCTGCAGCGGTATAAATAAATTCGTTCATACTGTTCCTATTGACGGAGAGAACTCCGTTACTGACGAAAGACGAGATTTTTTCGATCGCCGGTGCGTTCATAGAGGAATCGGAGCAATAAATGCAGAGTTTCCCGTTATGTACTTCTACGAAGTATGCGGAGTCGCCGGAAGCGACCTTTGCGGTTGCTTTCGCCACGAGAGTATCGGACGCAGTCCGTCCGGTATCACCGACGAGGATCTCTTTTGCGGTTTCGGCGGTTTCCGACGCTTTTGCAATGGTAACGTCGTTAATACCGAGCGTTTTCAATGTCCCGCGAAGAGAATTCGCCAAGGTGGCATCAAAGTTTCTCGAACCGTAAACGATAACGTAACCGTCGCCGTCTTTGATCTCGACGTCCTGCTCAACCACGATCGGATCGTCCGGCGTGGGATCGTCCGGCGTGGGATCTACGGGTTTCTTTCCGCAGGAGGTTACAAGACATACGGAAAACGCAAGTACTGCGATTAAAACAAGAAGCAATTTCTTCATTGCGTTATCTCCTTATACCACGGGTTTGAGGTAAGGGGCGATTGCCGCCTTCCCTTCACTGTCTGCCGCTGCATACGCTTCGGCGGCGAGGTCATAAAGGTTTGCGCTGTTATTCGCCTTATTGAAATCGGAATAGAAATACTCAACCGTTCCGTCGGGCAAGATCAATTCCACGAACGCACGGGCGCAGAAGTTTCTGCCGTAGTTTGCGGTGTTCAGCGAAACGATGGAACCTGCAATCAAATATTCCGTATCCGTGCTTCCGTACCAGTCGGTCGCAAACACTTCGGCGTAAGGAACGGAGGGATATGCCGCTTTCAATGCCTTATGGGTAAACTCGGCGGCGGTAAGGTAATCTTCGGGAACAATGAGAATACCGAATTTTACGTTATCTTTACCAAGTGCGTTGCGCAGGTCATTGCGGTTTTCCTTATTGACTTTACCCGTAAAGCGGATGCCGGTTACTTCTTCGTCCATACGGAACGAAGCACCGTCATCAAGCGTTATCTGCGGATTGATGCCGACGAAGACCTGGGCGCTCGTGCCGGGGCCGATCTTCGACGGGTCGCCGCAGCCCGGCAGACGGTCGAAGTGGTCGGGCTCGGTCACGGTCTCGAGCGGACCGTAGATGTCGAGCCCGGCGACCTCGTTCGTGCAGGTGATCACCACGTAGGCGTTCTCGTTGGCGCCGCCGGGACGCGAAAGGAAGGAGGCGCCGCTCTTGTTGGCGGGGCTCTCCGAATCGCGGTAGAGGAAGGAGGCGAAG
>JAKSPH010000108.1 GCA_024404975.1 Clostridia bacterium
AGAATTCACGGCTTCTGCCCGCCTGGGGTTTCTCGTGGCGGAAGCAGGAGATGATATAATAGAACTTGAGCGGCATGGTGTCGGAGCATCTGCCGTTTTCGATAATGGCGCGGGCAACGGATGCCGTACCTTCGGGGCGCAGAGAGATGGATCTGTCTTCTTCTCTGTCAATAAATGTGTACATTTCCTTCTGAACGACGTCGGTCGTGTCGCCGACACCGCGGACGAAGAGATCGGTGTTCTCAAACATCGGTGTACGGATCTCGCCGAAGCCGTACTTCTCCGCTTCCTCTCTCATCACTCCTTCGATATAACGGAACAGAGGTGTCTGCTCCGGCATAATGTCCATCGTACCTTTAATTCTGTGTATCATTTTCCAAGCCCTCCTCAAGAGCCAATTCAAGTATTTCCGTAAGTCTTTCGTCGTCTTTGATCCACGAGAGCATTCCGAGGAGTGCCTCGAATCCCGTGGCAAAACGGTAGTCCGTGACGGATGCGTGTTTCGGACGGTTGAGATGCGGGGAATTTGCCGCGCGTCTGAACACGTCGCGCTCATCTTCCGCAAGCAACGGCTCGATCCTGTGCATAATGCGGCTCTGGTTTTCCGCAGTAACGTAAGCGAGGGACGCTTTGTTCAGTTCTCCGGATTTCATCAGTCCGCGCTCGATCAGACGGCGTCTGACCGCCGTTTCGAACACCGAGTCTCCGAGATAGGCGAGCGCCATCACCGGAGGGATCGACGAACCGAGGATCTTATCGTGCATACCGAGTTCCCCTTCTCTTTATTTATCTATAATATTTTAGCATATTTCCCGTAAAAAATCAAGAGGTTTCGGATGGGTTTTATCCGTTTGTATTTTTTTCGCAAAACCTCTTGAAAAAAGCCGTGTTTTATTATATAATATAAATTGAATAATTAGAGGTTTGCCATGGATTACTCGTATATCAAAAGAAATTTCGATGAAGTTTCGGCGGTTCGCGACGAACTCGCCGCAAAACTCGGTCTGCCTCCGGCAAGGCTCGTCTGCGTGACGAAATCCGGCACCGACGAGGAAGTTTTGGCACTCGCGGCGGCGGGAGCGACGGAGATGGCTGAGAACCGTCCCCAGATGCTCAAAGCGCGGGACGAACTGCTCAAAGCGCACGGATATTCCGTCATTATGCACGAGATCGGAAACTTGCAGACAAACAAAATAAAGACCGTACTCGACCACGCGGCTCTGACGCACTCCGTCGGTTCTCTCCCCCTTGCGGAAGAGATCGAAAAACAGGCGGCAAAGCGCGGGATCACCGTCCCCGTTCTGATGGAGATCAACATCGGAGAAGAGATCGCGAAAGGCGGTGTTCTCCCCGATGACGCATTCTCCGTTTTTGAAAAAATGAAAGCGCTCGGACACCTGTCTTTCAAGGGCATCATGACGATGGCGCCCGCATCGGAGGATCCGGAGGACGCGCGTCCCTATTTCAGAAAGACCAAAGAGATCTTCGACCGTCTTGCATCCGCGGGCGGTTTCGATACAGAAACTCCCATTCTGTCGATGGGAATGTCCGACACGTATAAAGTAGCCCTCGAAGAAGGTTCCACCCTGATCCGAGTCGGCAGACGCTTATTCATAAATCAATAAGGAGCATCGTTATGTTTGAAAAACTCGCAGACAACCTGAGAAAAAAAACGCAGGAACAGGAAGAGATCCGTTTCCGCAAATTCAATGAAACCACGTCGGTCGTCAATCCCGATGAAACCAAAAAGGAAGAAGAAGTCATGGAAAAGAATGCTACCTCCGTTTCCGCCGACGCTTTCGGCGCACAGGGAAATATTGAACTGAAAGTCGTCCGCCCCGAATCCTTCGCCGAAGTTTCGCAGGTCGCCGACTACCTTCTCGACGGATGCACCGTCGTGCTGAATGTCGAAGTTCTCGACAAACCCGCCACCCTCCGTATGCTCGACTTCCTCAACGGCGTGACCTACTGCCTCGACGGTGAGATCAAGAAAGTCGCACAGTCCACCTACATTCTCACACCCCGCAACGTGGACGTTTCCGACGACAAATAAGACGGTCTGACGGGGTTCCCGTCCGAATTCTTCTGACCGCAAAAGACTTTTTCCTCTCAACGGGAGATCTCTATGCTCAAAATCAAAAAACTTCCTGCCTCGCTCTACGTGCTGTATTCCGCGGTGATCGCGCTCGGCATCCTCGCCGACCACGTGAGTAAAGTTCTGGCGGTAAAATATCTGCTCCCCGTGTCGGATTTCCCGATCATCAGGGACGTTTTCCACCTCACCTACGTGGAGAACCGCGGCGCCGCTTTCGGCATGATGGCGGACAGACGGTGGGTATTCATCGTATTTTCCGCGGTCGCCATTCTCGCGCTGACCGCTTACCTCTATATCGGAGGATTTTCCGACAGTAAACTGTCCGGATTCTCCGTTGCCATGATCATTTCCGGCGGTATCGGCAACATGATCGAACGGCTCGGAAGAGGCTACGTCGTCGACTTCATCAACTTCGAGGTGATCGACATTGCCGTCTTTAATCTTGCAGATTCCTTCATCTGCGTGGGCGCGGGACTTCTCGTCCTTGCCCTCGTGATCGAGATCGTCAAAGAAGAAAAGGACAAAAAGAAAAATGCCGGTAATTGACGAAAGCCACGCGGGGCTTCGGCTCGATGCCTACGTCGCCGAGGCGGCAGGAATTTCGAGGAGCCGTGCGGCGGCATTGATCGACGATGGTTTCGTCACGAAAAACGGTTTGACCGTCCCCAAAAAGACGGCAGTCAAAGCGGGGGATTCCGTTGAGATCACGCTTCCCGAAGCGGAGGAACTGACCGAGGCATTGCCCGAAGATATTCCCCTCGATATCGTGTATGAAGACAGCGATCTGCTCGTCATCAACAAGCCGTCCGGCATGGTCGTCCATCCGGCGCCCGGAAACGAACACGGCACGCTTGTCAACGCTCTGCTCCACCATTGTGAAGGCGGGTTGTCCGGCATCGGCGGAAAGATCCGTCCCGGTATCGTCCACCGCATCGACAAAGACACGTCGGGACTTCTCGTCGTCGCCAAGAACGATATGGCACACGCGGGGCTGTCCGCGCAACTCTCCGGACACCACATCACGAGAGAATACCACGCGTTGGCGCTCGGCGGTTTCAAAGTGCAGAGCGGAACGGTGGATCTTCCGATCGGCAGACACCCGCAGGACAGAAAGAAAATGGCGGTGATCACAGACGGCAGAGGGACGGCGAGAGAAGCCGTCACCCATTACGAAGTGCTGGAACAGTTCCGAGGGATCACCTATCTGAAACTCAATCTCGAAACCGGACGGACGCATCAGATCCGCGTTCACATGTCCTATCTCGGACATCCTCTGCTCGGCGACACGGTCTACGGCGCCGGAAATACGAGATTTGAAAAACTCCATCACGCATTGCTCGACGGTCAGATGCTCCACGCAAAGCGCTTGACCTTCACCCATCCGAGGACGGGCGAACGTATGACCTTCGAGTGTGAACTCCCTGATAATTTCAAAAAAATGCTCGTCATTCTCAAGCAGGAATGCGGGCAGGAATAATTACATACCGGAAAGGGAAACCACAATGAAAAAAGCAATTCTCTGTATCCTTCTCGCACTCACCGTTGCACTTCCGACGATGCTCACTTCCTGCAAAAACGGAAATGACGATCCCAAGATCTTCGAAACCGATCCGATCGACAACGGCGGCAATTCCGACAACACGCAAAAGGAAGACAAGACCGGAGATATTGAACTCCCTCG
>JAKSPH010000109.1 GCA_024404975.1 Clostridia bacterium
AATACTCTCTCGCGAGTTTCACGTCCCCTTCCGGCTGGGTTTTCAAGCCGAGCGCGGAGAGCGTCTGTTTTTCCTTTTCGGAAAAATAGGATTCGGAGAGCGCCGCGGAAGGGAATTCCCCCTGATTGACGCCGAGAAGATATACGTATTTCTTTTCCGGCAGACGGATGAGGTCGGCGGAACCGACGGTCACCTCGTCCGCAAAGGACGGGATACGGCCGATGTCGATGGATGAGAACGCGAGATCGAGCAACGTCGTGAAGGTTTTGGCGTCCGCTTTGAAATCGCCGAGAACGAATACGAGTTTTTCAAGTACGGAAAGGATACAATCCCAAAGCCGGAGATTTTCTTCGGCGAGTTCGTCCTCTCCCTGTTTTTTCAGCGCTTCGGCGCGGGCTTCAAGCGAGGTTTCCAGATCTATCTTGATGAGGAAGTCGAGCAGGTTCTTCGCGTGATCTTCCACGGTGCGCTCCCCCTCGGAATCTCCGGCGAGGATCTCAAGCGGTGCGATCAGACGGTGGCGGATCCCGTTCAGTCGGTCGAGCGCGGCGGCGTTTCCGGGATTGATCCGGTCGGTGTAACCCTCCGGATTCATATTCCATCTCACCTCGGACGTGAACTGTCCGTGGTTGATATTCCAAAGTTCGGTGTAGAGTTCGAATTCGTCGCATTCGTCGCGGGAAATGCCGGAAAGCGCGCACTTCGCGTAAGCGAGAACGTCGGTTCTGTCGAAATGGGCGCTCACGCAGCGGTAAGCCGCACGGATCAGTTTCACCGCCTCAAAGGAGGTGACGTCGCGCTTGTTGGCAATGAACGCGGGAATACCGTTCTCTGCGAAGGATACGTCCACAAAACCGAGATAGTCCTCCGCGTTCCGCATAATAACGGCAAAATCGCGGTATCTTGCTCCCGCCATCACGCGGGATTTGATGTCGGAGGAAAGATAGGCGGCTTCTTCATGCGGGTTCTTTGTTTTCACGATCTTCATGCAGGAGGTCAGATCGGTGATCTCTTCCTCCGTGAGTGAACCCGTGTTGCGCCATATCACACGTGAGAGGGCGGTCAATCCTTCGTGTTTGCAAAGGTGAGAGCCGATAATACCGCGCGGGGTTTCCGCAAAAACGCTCTTGGCAAGTTCGGTCAGCCGCTTGTCCGTGCGGCGGCATTCCGAGAATTCGTAGGCATCCTCCGATCCCTTCGGCAGGATCAGACACACGTTGACTTCCGCGATCTCGATCAGAACTTTCAGAAATTCGTATTGCGGCTCGGTGAACGAGGTGAAGCCGTCGAACCAAAAGACCGCGCCTTCGAAAACGGAAGGATCGTTTCTGACCTTTTCGGTAAGTCCCACGATATCCTCGGCAACGTCCGAGTATTTTTCTTTCAGACGGTCGCGGTAACCGGCGAGGATCACGGAGAGGTCGAGAAGTTTGTTTTCGAGCCGTCCGCCCGTACCCGCCATTCCCTCGGCGGTCGCTTTGAGGATACCGGCATCGAGCCCCAAACTGTCCATTTCCTTGACGGCGCGTAACGCTTTGGCGACACTTCCGGCGGTCACGGTTCCGCGCACGGCGTGGGAGAGGGAGTTCTGCGATTCGGACAGTGTGCGCCACATGAGGAGCGCCGATGCCGTGCCGTCCGCGTATTCTCCGGCGATACCGCCCTTCGTGCGGAACACGGAGTTGGCAAGGCGGGAGGGGTTGGTAACTTCGAAATTCAGCGCGGAGGAGGGGAGAAGTCTGCGCGCCGCTTCCTTTTCCGCGAGAAGCGTTTGCTGTTCGGGGACGACGAGAAATACCCGTTTTCCCTTGCCGATCTCTTTTCCGAGTTCGGCGAAAAGCGCATCCGTTCTGTCGGGGCAGAAGTCCCCTTGCAGGATCTTAAGCACGGCCGTTTCCTCCCATTCGGATGAATTTCTTGTCAATGGCGTATCCCGATTTGCGGGAAGACAGTATGATCTTTTCTCCGTGGAATTCGAGTTTCTCACGGAGATAATGGATGTAGACGTTGAGCGCACTGCCGGTGGAATCCTCGGAGAACGCGCCCCGCAGGAGTTCTTCACGGCTCACGAACTGCCCGTCGGCGCGGATGAGCAGGGAGAGCAGGGAATATTCCGCCTCGGTGAGTTTCACCGTTTTTTCACGGAATCTCACCGTCCGCTCTCCGTCGGAAAGAGAGAGTTTTCCCGCCTCCGACGTTTCGCCGATCATGGTTTCGGCAAGTCCCAAAGGCAAGGGGATCGGCAGGTCGTGAGGCACGTCGGCACAGCGTGAGAGTACGATCGCGCCTGCCGCCGTCGCGGGAACCGTGTCCGCGTCGAGAAAAACGGTACGGTATTCTTCGGCATCGGCGGGCAGTTCGGATACGATCGAAACTTCCGCTTTCTTCATGAGTTCAAGCCGCAGTTTCTGTCCGAGATAGCGGTCTTTCGTTACAACCAGAATCTTCTCCGTTTTCATGACGGCACCCCTTCATTAATTTATTAGTACATCAACAATCATACCACAAAATCTCTCGGAAGTCAAGAGTGGCTTTTTCTTTTTGAAAGGTCAATTTCTGCAATGTTAAGGTCAATATTTGCACTTTTTTTCATTCCCGAAAAATTGTATAATATGGGTGACAAAAAAAGCAAGGAGATTCTCCCCATGAATGAAATGATGAATGAACTTTATTCCATCGGTCTGATTCCCGTAATCAAGATCGAAAATCCCGAAGACGCAGTGCCTCTTGCAAAAGCACTGATCGACGGCGGACTTCCCGCAGCCGAGATCACCTTCCGCACCAAATGCGCGGCTGAAGCGATCGCAAACATCACAAAAGCATATCCCGAAATGCTCGTCGGTGCCGGCACCGTTCTTACCTGCGAACAGGTAGATGCCGCTATCGCCGCCGGTTCCAAATTCATCGTATCCCCCGGACTCAACCCCAAGGTCACCGCATACTGCCTCTCCAAGGGCGTTCCGATGCTCCCCGGTTGCTCCAACCCCTCCGATATTGAAGCCGCACTTGAACTCGGTCTTACCACCGTTAAGTTCTTCCCTGCAGAAGCGGCAGGCGGTTTGAAGATGCTCAAGGCAATGGCAGCCCCCTACGGTCAGCTCACCTTCATGCCTACCGGCGGTATCAATGCCGACAACCTTCTCGACTACCTCAAATTCAATAAGATCATCGCTTGCGGCGGTTCCTTCATGGTCAAGGACGACCTTGTAAAGGAAAAGAAATGGGACGAGATCACCGCTCTTACCAAGAACGCCGTTAAGACCATGCTCGGTCTTGAGTTCCTTCACATGGGAATCAACAACGACAACGCAGAGGAAGCCGCAAAGGGTGCGAAACTCTTCGAAATGATGTTCGGTCTTACCCTCAAAGACGGTAACAAGTCCGTATTCGCAGGAGATGCGTTCGAATTCATGAAGTCCAAAGGTCCCGGAAAATGCGGTCATATCGCCATCCGCACCAACTTCGTTGACCGTGCTATGGCATACTTCAAGAGAATGGGCTTCGAATTCGACGAGTCCACGATCACCTACGACGACAAGACCGGCAAGCCCAAGTTCGTTTACTTCAAAGACGAGATCTGCGGATTTGCCATTCACCTCTTGCAGAAGTAATTTCCTTCACGAAAAAGCCGGACTCCGTCGGAGAACGGCTTTTTCTTTTTGAAAAAATGCAATTTTACATCCCCATCGACAAAAAAGAATTGCTTTTTTTATTTATTTGTGCTAAAATAAAAGAAAA
>JAKSPH010000011.1 GCA_024404975.1 Clostridia bacterium
TCATGTTGTTCAATTTTCAATGATCGATTTTCTGCCCGGACTTTTCAAGCATTCTCTCAAAGTCGGCTTGCCTATTATACAACACTTTCCGTGAATTGTCAAGGGGTTTTTCAAACTTTTTTCAACATTTTTCATTTTCTTTTTCAAACCTCCCGAAATACCCCCAAATCCGCCCCTTCTTGTATATATAAGGAAGATTCCCCGCCGAAAAGTTTTTTTATTTTTCTATTGACAAATTTCCCCCTTGGTGCTATAATGATTTAGCACTCAAAGATGCAGAGTGCTAATCTTATCGAAATCAGGTATTTTATGATGAAGAAAAAGCAATTCAAAACAGAATCTCAAAAACTGCTCGATATGATGATTAACTCCATTTATACGCACAAGGAAATTTTCCTTCGTGAGTTAATCTCCAACGCCTCCGATGCCATCGACAAGCGGTATTTCAACTCGCTGACCGCACCCGAGACCGGGCTGCCGAAAGATGAGTACGAGATCCGTCTGTGCGTCAATAAAGATGAAAAGACTCTGACCATCCGCGACAACGGTTGCGGTATGAGCGCAGCAGAACTCGCAAACAACCTCGGTACCATCGCAAAATCCGGTTCTTACGATTTCAAACGCGACAACGAACAGAAAGAGGACGTCGACATTATCGGTCAATTCGGTGTCGGCTTCTACTCCGCGTTCATGGTAGCGGACAAGATCACCGTTACTTCCCGGAAGATCGGCGAGGAAACCGCGAACGTCTGGGAATCCGAGGGTGTCCGCGGCTAGACGACCGCCCCCGCCGAGAAAGCCGAAGCCGGAACGGAGATCGTTCTGCACTTCAAAGAAGACACGGAGGATGAGAAGTACTCCGAGTATCTCGAAGAATTCCGCATCAAATCCCTCGTAAAGAAATATTCCGACTACATCCGCTTCCCCGTCCGTATGCAGGTTTCCCACAGCAAACCGAAGGAGGGCGCGGAGAACGAATACGAAACCGTAGTCGAGGATGAAACGCTCAACTCCATGGTTCCGCTCTGGAAGAAGAATCCCGCGGAAGTGACCGAGGATGAGTACAAGAACTTCTACACCGAGAAGTTCTACGACTACGAAGCCCCTTTGAAAACCATCACACAGAAGTCCGAAGGAACGGCAACCTACAATGCCCTTCTGTTTATCCCCTCTCACGTTCCCTTCAACTACTACACGAAGGAATACGAAAAGGGCTTGGAACTCTACTCCTCCGGCGTTATGATCATGGAGAAATGCCCCGACCTTCTGCCCGACTACTTCGGATTTGTCAAAGGTCTTGTCGACTCCGCCGATCTCTCGCTCAACATTTCCCGCGAAATGCTCCAGCATGACCGTCAGTTGAAAGTCATGGGCAAGGCGATCGAAAAGAAGATCAAGAGCGAACTGTCCAAGATGATGGAATCCGACCGTGAGAATTACGAAAAGTTCTTCAAAGCATTCGGCTTGCAGTTGAAATACGGTCTTTACACCGATTACGGTATGCATAAAGACGTGCTGCAGGATCTCGTTCTCTTCACTTCGTCGAACGGTGAGAAACTCGTTTCTCTCAAGGAGTACGTCGACGGCATGAAGGAAGAACAGAAAGCCATCTACTACGCGCCCGGTGAGAGTGTTGCGAAAATCGCCATGCTCCCGCAGGTTGAAGCGGTACGCGAAAAGGGTTACGAAGTTCTCTACCTCACGGATGACGTGGACGAGTTCGCACTCAAGATGCTCGGCAAATACGCCGACAAGGAATTCAAGAACGTAACGACCGACGCCCTTGACATTGCCTCCGAGGAAGAAAAGAAAGCCGTTGAAGAGGACAACAAGAGTGCGGAAGAAATGCTCAAAATGATGAAGGATGCCATCGGCGACGGTGTCAGTGCCGTTAAGTTCACGACGACGCTCAAGAATCACCCCGTCTGCCTCTCCTCCGAAGGCGATCTCTCCGTCGAAATGGAAAAAGTCCTCGGCAAGATGCCCGGCGCGGAAGGCATGGCGAAAGCCAACGTGACCCTGGAGATCAACCGTGACCATCCGATCGCGGAAACGCTGAAAGGTCTGTACAACACCGACAAAGAAAAACTCGGCACTTACGCGAAGATCCTGTACGCGGAAGCGCGACTGATCGGCGGACTGTCCATCGACAACCCGACCGAGTTCGCGGATCTCGTTGCGACCTTGATGTAAAAAAAAAGAAAAAAAGGCAGAAACCGAAAGGTTTTCTGCCTTTTTTTAGAATAATTCAGAGAAGGTCGGAAAAGGCATCGACGATAGGGAGATGGATGCCTTCGAGCGCGAGGAGACGGATTTTTCTCTCCGGACCTCCGGCATAACCGGTCAGACTTCCGTCTGCGCCGACGACACGGTGGCACGGAACGATGAGAGAGATTGGGTTCTTTCCGACAGCACCGCCGACGGCTTGGGCGGAGATCTTCTTCACACCGCGCGATTCCGCGATCTTCTTGGCAATGTCGCCGTAGGTGCAGGTTTCACCGTAGGGGACGGTCAGCAGGATTTCGTAGACGGCGCGTTGGAACGGAGAGCCGGAAACGGTGATCGGGGGCGTAAAATCGGGGACTTCCCCGCGAAAATAGGTATCAAGCCAGCGGTCGGTCTGCGAAAAGACGTGCGAGGCACCGTCCGTGGGGGCTTCACCGTGGGAAACGTCGGGAAAATTCTTCTGTCCGTCGAACCAGAGTCCGACAAGGGTTTCGCCGTCCGATGCTTCGGTGACGGCACCGAGCGGGGACGCGTAGCGATGATAACAAATCATTTTGAGGGTTCTCCTTTCGATCACGGGGTGTCTCGCATTTCGCGGCGGAACTGCGAGGGGGTAAAGCCGAAGCGTTTTTTGAATCTCCGGCAGAAATAGAACTGATCGCAAAAACCGAATTCCTCGGAAACTTCACCGACGGAAACTCCGGCGCAAAGCAATTTTTCTTCCACGCGGCGGAAGATCTGATCCTCGACGTATCGCGGGATGGAGCAGCCGATCTCGTCGCGGAAGCGTTTGGCAAGCACGCCGTCAGACAGATACTGTGCGGCGGCGATCTCGTGTACCGTCAGATCCGCGCGAAGATGGGACAGAATATAGCCGATCGCCTGCGAGGTGGTTTCCGAAAGTTTTTCGGCGAACGTCGGCGTATAAGGGTACGCCGTGAGGATCTCCGAGAGAATGCCGCAAATGCCGGTCTGAAGTGCGACGGCACCGTACAGGGTATCGTTTCCTTTGAAAACGCGGCGGAGTTCCGCGATTTTCTCCGTCGGTACGGGGACTTCGGCGATCCGATCGAAATCACGGAAATAGTCGTAGCCGTCCGGACGAAGCAGATTGAAATGGCAATAGAGTTTGTCGACAAAAGAGCGGCTTCCGTAGGAGAAGCACACACCTGCGGGGATCAGATAGGCGTGTCCCGGACGGAGGGCGACGGCGGTGCCGTTCAAAATGACCTCACCTTCTCCGCGTTCGATGAGATAGAGCCGTGAAACGCCGGAGCGCACGTTCTCACTGTGCCACGTTTCGTCCGTCACAACGTCACCGACTTCCGAAAACCGAAGCGATAAACAGTTGAGTTTGGATACCAATTCTGGATTTTTCTGAATGACCATACATCCTCCGATGAGTGAAAAAATCCATATTTTCGGCGAATTTGCCCATGGATTTCAATATCGAAATGAGTTACAATAAAATATATCCATAAATCAGTATAACACAGATCATACGAAAAATCAAGATTTTCGGCAGAAAGGATCCGATTTATGTCAAGTTACGTCAGAAGAAAAACGCCGGGGGACACCGAATGGTTCGTACACGACCGTTTCGGAATGTTCATCCACTGGGGGCTTTACGCGCTCCCCGCCCGCCACGAATGGGTGAAAAACCGCGAGATGATCCCCGATGAAAAATACGATCTTTACTTTAAGCATTTTGATCCCGATATGTTCGATGCGAAGGAATGGGCGCGCCGTGCCAAAGAAGCCGGCATGAAATACGCCGTTCTGACGACGAAACATCACGAGGGATTCTGTATGTTCGATACCGCGTACACCGATTACAAGGTTACGAACACCCCTGCGGGGCGAGATCTTGTGCGGGAATACGTAGATGCTTTCCGTGCGGAGGGGCTGAAAGTCGGTTTCTACTACTCTCTGCTTGACTGGCATCATCCGGATTTCACAATTGACTCGCGCCACCCCCTCCGGAACGCGCCCAACATTGAGGAACTCGATCGCGGGAAAGATATGCACCGATATGCGGAATACATGAGAAATCAAGTCCGCGAGCTGCTCACGAACTACGGAAAGATCGACATCATCTGGTTCGATTTCTCCTATCCCGAAAAAGGAAAGGACGCTTGGGAATCGGAAAAGCTGATCGAACTCGTCCGTTCTCTGCAACCGCACATCATTGTGGACAACCGTACGGGGATCGAGCAGGATATCTGGACACCGGAACAGTATCAGCCGACGCACTGGCTGACGCATCCGGAAACGGGCGAATACCTGACGTGGGAAGCGTGTCAGACCTTCTCCGGCTCGTGGGGATACTACCGCGACGAAACTTCCTGGAAGTCGCCGGAGCAACTCATCAAGATGCTGATCACCAACGTTTCACTCGGCGGAAACCTGCTGATGAACGTCGGTCCGACCTCGCGCGGATACTTTGACGATCGCGCGGTTGCCGCTTTGAATGAATACGGAAAGTGGATGAAATACAACAACCGTTCCATTTACGGATGCACGATGGCGGAGCCGGATCTTTTGCCGACCGTGCCGAAATCCTGCCGTTACACGCAGAGCGAAGACGGGAAACGGCTCTACATTCACATTTTCGACTATCCGTTCCGATTCCTTGAGATTTCGGGACTCGCGGGAAAAGTCGAATATGCGCAATTCCTGCACGACGGCAGTGAGATCAAGTTTACCGAAGGAAAAGTGGATCATTTCTCCCAAGGGCGCACGGAGGACGAAACGATGGTCGTCTTTGACCTCCCCGTCGTAAAGCCGAACGTCATCGTTCCCGTTATTGAAGTCTTTTTGAAATAAAATCGCGATCAAAGAAAATCAGCCGCGCCCGATCGGGTGCGGCTGATTTTGATGCGGTTTACTGTCCGTAGAACAGGTTGCCCGGCGTGATATGGGCAGAATCGTTGAGCAGTCGGATCAAGGGGCGGACGAGTTCGCCTTCGTTTTCGGGGAATTCCAGAATTGTGATCGCCGTAAAGTGCGGACGCACGGAATAAAGGATATACGGAAGCGGAAGTCCCAAGGCGTAGGAAAGAAGAACACTCGACGATCCGCCGTGAGAGAACAGCGCGTAGGTGCGGTCGTTCCCGGACTTTCCGACACAGCGGAAGGAGTCGCCTTCACGCACGAAGCCGAGTTCGGCGAACCATTCTTCGGCACCTTTTTCTACGGTGGCGGAGGATGCAGGGAGAACCGTATCGGCAAAAACGGTAGTTTCCCGCCAATTCCCATCCAAAAGATCCTTACCGTCGCGGACGATCTGCTCCGCGTTACGCCACGGGTGGCCGTTCCACGGGATGTCGTGATCGGTGGCATTTTTCCAACCGACTTCCGCCATAAAATCAAGTGTTTCCACGGGAAGTCCCAAAAGTTCCGCGGTAGCGGCGGCGGTTTCCTTCGCTCTGCCTTTCGGGGACGTGAAGATACGGTCAATGCCTTCGTTCTGCAACCGTTTTGCCGCGGCTGCCGCCTGTTTTTTGCCTTCTTCGGTCAACGAATCGGTTGCGTAATCGGGTTCTCCGTGACGGATGAGAATGAGTTTCATAAATGTCCTTTTTGTTTTCATTATATCCCATCGCGGGACAATTGTCAAGCGAGAGCAAATAAAAAACGCACGGATTTATCCGTGCGTTTTTTCGGTCAATTACTTGTTTGCTTCAGCAGCGGGAGCAACAGTAACGAGTTTAACGATAGCCATCTCGGCTCCGTCTCCTCTTCTGGGTCCCATCTTGAAGATCTGAGTATAACCGCCGTTTACATTCTCGTAAGTAGGAGCGATAACGCTGAATACTTTTTTCGCAACATCTTCTTTCGTGATGAAAGCAAGAGCGGCGCGGTATGCAGCAAGGTCGCCTTTTTTACCGAGAGTGATCATCTCTTCGGCCTTTGCGGCAACTTCCTGAGCTCTGGTATAGGTCGTTTCGATCTTACCGGTTTCAAGGAACAGAGTTACCATGCCTCTGAGCATCGCTTTACGCTGAGCAGAAGTTCTGCCAAGTTTTCTCATAGTTCTTTCTCCTTATCTTATTCTTCCACTTTCTTGAGTTCAAGACCCAAGGAGTGCAACTTCTGGATGACTTCTTCGAGAGATTTTCTACCAAGGTTACGAACCTTGATCATATCCTCTTCAGTACGTGCAACCAGATCTTCGACAGTGTCGATTTCGGCGCGTTTCAAGCAGTTGAAACTGCGGACAGACAAGTCAAGTTCTTCAATTGCCATCTGCAAGACTTTGCCGATGTTCTCTTTGGGAGATTCGACAAGAGTCGGCGTGGTACGTGCCGTTTCGGACATATCGATGAACAGTTGAAGATGATCGTTAAGAACCTTGGCAGCGAGAGAAACTGCTTCCGTTGCGGCGATGGTTCCGTTGGTCTGAACCTTCATCGTGAGTTTGTCGTAGTCGGTGATGTTTCCAACACGGGTGTTTTCTACGTTGTATTCTACCTTGTACACAGGGGTAAAGATAGAGTCAACGAAGATCGTGCCGATCGGAGCGCCGACGTTAGCACCGACATTCTGCAGATAATTCTGCTTGTTCATGTCAGAAGGAACATATCCTCTACCTTCGTCGAAGGTGATTTCCATATAGAAGTGTGCGCCTTCACTGATTTTGCAGATGTGGTGATCAGGATTCAAAATCTTGATATCGTCATCGGTGGCAAAGTCTTTTGCCGTAACAACGTAGGGACCGGTCACGTCGAAAGCGACGGTCTTGGGGCCTTCACATTCGCGTTTCGCAACGATTCCTTTTACGTTAAGAACGATCTCGGGAACATCCTCTTTCGCTCCGTTGCAAGCGGAGATCTCATGAAGAACGCCGTCGATTTTGATGCTGGTAGCCGCATAACCGGGGAGGGTGGAGAGCAAGATCCGACGAAGGGAATTGCCCAACGTTACACCGTATCCACGTACAAGGGGCTCAACCACAAAGACTGCTTCTCTGCCGTCTTCCGTCAAGTCGGTCGGGGTAATATGGAACTTTTCAATTGCGTTAATCATATCTTCTATAATTCCTCCTCATAATTTTGTTGATGATTTCCCGCACGGGCGGGAAGAACAGATAGCACCGTGGGCGGAACCGGTATCTTCGCCGGCCTCGTATCCACGACGTATCAGAGGGATTATTTCGAATAGTACTCGACGATGAGCTGTTCGTCAAATTCGAAGTCGATGTCGTCTCTTGCGGGAAGAGCAGCAACTTTGAAGGTGAGGTTTGCTACATCTTTGTCAAGCCACTTGGGAGAAGTCTTGGTAGCAAGTGCTTCAACGAGTGCCTTGATCTTTGCGTTTTCTTTGCTTGCTTCGCGAACACCGATCACGTCGCCGGGCTTAACAAGGAGAGAAGGAATGGAAACCTTCTTGCCGTTAAGGGTGAAGTGAGCGTGGAGAACAAGCTGACGCGCTTCTTTTCTGGATTCAGCCATGCCAAGTCTGTAAACGACGTTGTCAAGTCTTCTTTCAAGAAGGATAAGAAGGTTGGTACCGGTGATGCCTTCCATTCTCTCTGCTTCATCGTAGTATGCGCGGAACTGTTTTTCAAGAACGCCATAGTAGCGTCTTGCCTTCTGCTTCTCGCGAAGGTGCTTACCGTAGTCGCCTACCTTCTTGCGAGCGGCACCGTGAGGGCCGGGAGCCGTACTTCTGTGATCGAAAGCGCACTTGCCGTTGGTGCAACGCTCACCCTTGAGATAGAGTTTGCAGCCTTCACGACGGCACATTTTACAGTTAGGACCTGTATATCTAGCCATTTTACTATACCTCCCTGTTGATTAAACGCGTCTGCGTTTAGGAGGACGGCAACCGTTGTGAGGAATCGGTGTTACGTCCTTGATCATGGTGATTTCAAGACCTGCGGTAGCGAGAGCGCGGATCGCGGATTCGCGACCTGCTCCGGGACCTCTGACGAGGACCTCAACAGTCTTCATACCGTGGTCTGCTGCTGCTCTTGCTGCCTTTTCAGCGGCGGTCTGAGCGGCATAGGGGGTGGATTTCTTGGAGCCTTTGAAGCCCATTTCTCCGGAAGTACCCCATGCGATTACATTACCCTGCATATCGGTAATGGAAACGATCGTGTTATTGAAGGTAGAGCGAATATGCGCAACGCCTTTTTCGACGTTTTTGCGTTCACGGCGCTTCTTAACAACTTTTTTGGAATTATTAGCAACTGCCATTTCGTTTCACTCCTTACTTCTTCTTGTTTGCAATGGTCTTTGCGGGACCTTTGCGGGTTCTTGCATTCGTCTTGGTGCGCTGACCTCTTACAGGGAGACCCTTTCTGTGTCTTACACCGCGATAGCAGTTAATTTCGACGAGACTCTTGATGTTAAGAGCATGGTCACGGCGGAGGTCACCCTCTACAGTGTAGTTTGCTTCGATTTCATCACGGAGTGCTGCGATCTCACCTTCGGTAAGGTCTTTAGCGCGAGTGTCGGGATTGATGCCGGTCTTGGCAAGAATGTCCTGAGAACTCTTAAGGCCGATACCGTAGATGTATGTGAGCGCGATCTCTACGCGCTTGTTGTTGGGAATATCAACACCAGCTATACGAGCCATTTCGATATTTACTCCTTTTCGTATTTTGTCTTAAGAAAGTGCGGATCAACCCTGGCGCTGTTTGTGCTTGGGGTTTTCACAGATGACCATGACTTTGCCATGTCTCTTGATGATCTTACATTTCTCGCAAATTCTCTTGACGGAAGGTTTAACTTTCATTTTGTATACCTTTCCTTTCAGAAATTATTACTTCTTTCTCCAGGTGATACGGCCCTTGGAAATATCGTAAGGCGATACTTCAACGGTAACCATATCTCCGACGAGAATTCTGATGTAGTTCATACGCAATTTGCCGGAGATGGTCGCAGTAACGATGTGACCGTTCGGCAATTTAACTTTGAAAACCGTATTGGGAAGTACTTCCACAACTTGGCAGTCTTCAAATTCAATCAAATCGGATTTAGGCATAATTCTCCTCTTTTATTCAGTCAGCATTATGGGATCCGAGTCGGTGATCGCCACACTGTTTTCATAGTGAGCGGAAAGCCCACCGTCAGCAGTAACGACGCTCCAACCGTCGCCCAGTACCTTAACACCCGGCTGACCGACGTTTACCATAGGTTCGATGGCAACGGTCATGCCGGCATACAGCCTCGCGCCGTGCCCCGCTCTTCCGAAATTCGGAATTTCGGGTTCTTCGTGAAGTTCGGCTCCGACACCGTGTCCCACGTAATCGCGGACAACCGAAAAGCCATTTGAAATGACGAAATTTTCCACCGCTGCTCCGATGTCTCCGACACGATAACCGGCTCTTGCGAACCGCATCGCTTCTTCGAAACTTTTCTCCGTGACTGAGATGAGTTTCAGGGCTTCATCGCTTACCTTGCCGACAGGGAATGTTCTCGCACTGTCGCCATTATAGCCGCGGAAGCGGGCCCCGACATCCACTTTAACGATATCTCCTTCGCGAAGGATCACTCGATCGCTCGGGATTCCGTGTATGACTGTCGAATTGACCGAGATACAGGCACAGCCGGGAAAGCCTCCGTATCCCAGGAAAGACGGTTCAGCCCCGCATTTTTCAATGAAGGTCTGCATCTTTCGGTCGATGAACTTTGTTGAAACGCCGGGGCGGATACAGTCGCGAGCCACAAGAAGTGCCTCTGCGGTGATCTTCCCTGCTTTTTTCATCAAAGCGAGTTGCTCGGAATTCTTGATTATGATCATTGAACGCCGAGTGCTCTTAAAGTACGGCCGGAAATCTCTTCGACCGTTCCGACGCCTTCAACGAGTTTCAGATTGCCTTTGGCAAGGTAAAAATCTTTGAGAGGTTCGGTCGTGGTGTGGTAGATTTCAAGGCGGGACTTGACAACTTCGGGCGCATCGTCGGCGCGACAGGTGAGTTCGGTTCCGCATTTATCACAATGAACACCGTCCTTTGCGGGATTGTGTTTTACGTGATAGGAAGAACCGCACACCGCGCACACGCGTCTGCCGGACATTCTGTCCACGATCTCCCCGTCCGGCACTTCGATCGAAATGACGGCATCAAGGGAAATACCCATAGCGTCAAGCGCTTCTGCCTGCGGCACAGTTCTGGGAAATCCGTCAAGGATGTAGCCCTGTGCGCAGTCCGATTCGGCAAGACGCTCCTTGATGATCCCGATAACGACGTCATCGGGTACCAAAGCGCCCTGCTCAATAAATTTTTTGGCTTTCAACCCCATCTCGGTACCTGCTTTGAGAGCGGCACGGATGATTGCTCCGGTGGAGACGGTCGGGATACCGAGCTTTTCAGCTACGATATCCGCCTGCGTCCCTTTCCCGGCGCCGGGAGCGCCAAGAAATATTATTTTCATGTGATCACCCTATTAGAAGAGGTTTTTGTGGTTGCGCATCGTAAGCTGCGCTTCCAAATCTCTGAACGTTTCCAATACGACACCGACTACGATGAGAAGCGTGGTACCGCCGAACGTGAAGTAGTTGGAATAACTCTTCGCGTTAGCCATAGCGTTCGCAAGGAGGGTCTGATAGTAAGAAGCGTTCTCAGCGGTTTCTACGGGTTTCAGAACGAGATAGATCAGGTTCTTAAGAACGAGAGGTCCGCCGACGATGGGAATGATCGCGATGATCGCAAGGAAGAATGCACCAACGAGGGTGATCTTTCCGAGGATCTTCTGGATATAGTCTGCCGTAGGTCTGCCCTGACGGATACCTGCTACGGTACCGCCCTGTCTCTTCAGGTTGTTCGCGATCTCACGGGGATTAAAGGAAATCTCGGTGTAGAAGTAGGTGAACGCGATGATGAGGATCAGGAGGATCACGGGGTAGAACCATCCGTCGGAACCGAGGAAGCGGTAAAGCTTATCCCAGAAGGTTTCGCCCTTACCGGTGACGCTGCAAAGAGCGAGGATGGTGGGAACGACCGACACAATGGAACTTGCAAAGATGACGGGCATAACGCCGACCATATTCAGTTTGATGGGAAGGAAGGACGACTGACCGCCGTACATCTTACGTCCCTTCTGCATCTTTGCGTACTGAACGGGAATACGTCTTTCAGATCCGGTGATGAAGATAACGAATACGGTGACAGCGATGACAAATGCGATCAGGAAGAGCACAATTGCAATAGCGCCGATACCGCGAGCCGCTACGTGGTCGCCGTAATTGAAAGCGTTGATGATAAGCTGAACAAGCTCGATCAACTTGGAGGGGAGAGCCGCAACGATGTTTGCGAACAGGATAATGGAAATACCGTTACCGAGACCGCGCTCATTGATGCGTTCGCCGAGCCACATGATGATGCAAGCACCTGCACAGTAGCAAGCGACGATGACAACAGCATAGATCCATGCTTTGCCTTCAGCGGATGCGGGAACCGTGAGGAAGTTGTTGTTCTTCAAAAGGAAGTAGTAACCGATTGCCGTAACAAGTGCCAAAACCACGGTGGTGATTCTGGTGATCATATTCATGATCTTTTTACCTGATTCGTCTTTGCTAAGCTCGCCGAGCTTGGGGAAGGCGACGGCAAGGAGCTGGATAATAATGGATGCGTTGATATAAGGGGTAACGCCGAGCGCGAAGAGGGTCGCGACCTCGAGAGAACCGCCGGAAAGGATGTTCATGTAATCGAGGATCGTTCCGCTGAACACGCTTGCAAAGTTATTGGTATCAACAAACGGAACAGGAATAACAGTACCGATACGGTAAATGAGAAGAATGAAAAACGTGAAGAGAATCTTCGCGCGGATTTCTTTGGTGTTCCAGGCATTCTTTAAAGTCTGAAGCATCTTAGATCACCTCGGTCTTTCCACCCACTGCCTCGATCTTCTCTTTTGCGGATGCCGAGAAGACTTTAGCAACGACTGTGAGTTTCTTGGAAATCTCTCCTTCACCGAGAACTTTTACTCCGTCCAAAATATTGTTGATTACACCTGCGTTAAGGAGTGCTTCCGCATCTACGGTTGCACCGTCCTCAAACTTGTTAAGTGCTGCTACGTTAATGATAACGTACTGTTTGCCGAATTTGTTGTGGAAACCTCTCTTAGGAAGTTTTCTGTAAAGCGGAAGCTGACCGCCCTCAAATCCGGGTCTGACACCGCCGCCGGAACGTGCGTTCTGGCCCTTGTGTCCCTTGCCTGCAGTTTTTCCGTTGCCGGAACCTGTGCCTCTGCCCTTGCGGAAGTTCTCTTTGGTAGAACCTTCAGCAGGAGAAAGTGTATGGAGCTTCATGATATATCCTCCTTTCAATTCCGTTAAACGTTCTCAACCTTGACAAGGTGAGAAATAACTTTGATTTTGCCCTGAAGAGTAGCACCGTCAGCGAGGACGATGGCGTCACCGGGCTTTTTAAGACCGAGAGTATTCGCAGTCTTGATCTGATTTTCCTTACGTCCGATAAGGGATTTTACAAGAGTAACTTTAACGTTCATCGTGCAGTCCCCCTTATGCCTTAACATCTTCTACGGAGAGGCCGCGGATTTCCGCAACTTCTTCAGCAGTTCTAAGTGCGCGAAGGCCCTCGAAGGTTGCCTTTACGACGTTAGCGGGGTTGTTGGAACGAAGGCACTTTGCACGGATGTTCTTGACACCGGCAAGAGTGAGAATGATACGAACCGTACCGCCGGCGATGATACCGGTACCGGGTGCAGCGGGCTTAAGAAGCACCTTTCCTGCGCCGTACTCACCGATAACTTCGTGAGGAATGGTCTGACCGTTCAAAGAAACGGTGATGAGATTTTTCTTTGCATCTTCGATTCCCTTGCGGATTGCATCGGGAACTTCTGCTGCTTTACCGAGGCCGTAGCCTACGTGTCCCTGTCCGTCTCCGACTACCATGATGGCTGCAAAGCGAGCGATTCTACCGCCCTTAACGGTCTTGGAAACACGGTTCAATACAACGAGCTGCTCTTGAAGATCAAGTTCGTTGGCATTAATAAGTTTTGCCATGTTTTTCTCCTTAATAAGATTGTTTCATTTCGAAACAGTGTACAAACCAGCGATTAGAACTTAAGGCCGCCTTCTCTTGCGCCTTCAGCCAATTCTGATACACGTCCGTGATAGATGTAGCCGCCACGGTCGAATACGACAGTGGTGATACCTTTTTCAAGTGCTCTCTTAGCGAGAGTGTTGCCGATCTTTCTGGCTGCTTCCTTGTTGGAGCCGATGCCTTCAAAACCTGCTTCGTAGGTGTTTGCGCTGCAAAGCGTAACACCGTTTACATCGTCGATGATCTGAGCAGCGATGTGTGCGTTGGAGCGATATACAGCAAGACGAGGTCTTTCAGCAGTACCGGAAATCTTGCCGCGTACTCTGATGTGTCTTTTAAGGCGCTGTGCATTGCTATCTGTTCTCTTAACCATTGTAACGCTCTCCTTTCATTATTTACCGGTTTTTCCGGCCTTGCGGCGGATCTTTTCACCGGAATACTTAACACCCTTACCAAGATAGGGTTCGGGAGGTCTCTTTGCTCTGATAACGGCTGCCATCTGACCGACGGCATTCTTATCAACACCCTTGACGATGATGGTGTTGGCATCGGGGCATTCGAACTTGATACCGTTTTCTTCGAGGAAGACAACGGGATGAGAGAAGCCGAGACCGAGAACGATCTTGCCGCTCTGCTTTTCAACTCTGTAACCGACGCCGACGATTTCGAGTTTCTTCTCGAAACCTTTGGTAACGCCCTCAACCATGTTGTTGAGGAGAGTTCTGGTCAGACCGTGAAGTGCGCGCTCTTCTTTCTCGTCGTTGGGACGGGATACGATAAGTTCAGCGCCTTCCTGCTTAATGGTCAATTCCTTGTGGAAGGTTTGCGTAAGTTCGCCGAGAGGGCCTTTAACGGTAACTACATTACCGTCTGCAATCGTAACGTTTACGTTTGCGGGAACCGCAATGGGTTTTCTACCAATTCTAGACATGTTTACTACCTCCCCGAATTACCATACGAAGGCGAGGACTTCGCCGCCGACATTGGCCTGTCTTGCTTTCTTATCGGTCATAACGCCCTTGGAAGTGGAAATGATCGCAATTCCGAGTCCGTTCATAACCTTGGGCAGATCTTCACAGTTCGCATAGATACGAAGACCGGGTTTGGAAACTCTGCGGAGACCGCGGATAACTTTACCCTTGCCTGCGGTGTACTTAAGGGTGACACGAATGATACCCTGTTTGCCGTCTTCGACGATCTGGAATCCCTTGATGTAACCTTCGTCCAAAAGGATCTGGGCGATGGACTTCTTAAGGTTGGAAGCGGGAACATCAACGGTTTCGTGCTTCGCGTCGTTCGCATTTCTGATTCTTGTGAGCATGTCTGCGATAACATCTGAAATTTGCATGATAAATCCTCCTATATGCAAGTTGTTTGTTTTCTTGCTGCCGCGAAAGCGGCGGCTGACCGACGGTTAAAACGCAAGGTATTGCTTGAAATTTCAGCAACCTTTTTGCATTTTCCTGTCGATAGTTTAGTGAGAATGGAACGTTGTTTTAAAAGCCGGTTCCCGGAATTACCAGGATGCCTTCTTTACGCCGGGAATCTCGCCTTTGTAAGCAAGTTCACGGAAGCAGATACGGCAAATACCGTACTTACGGAGGTAACCGTGAGGTCTTCCGCAGATGCGGCATCTGTTGTACGCGCGGGTAGAAAACTTAGGTTCTGCCTGCTGCTTGAGAATCATGGACTTCTTAGCCATTGTTTTTCCTCCTCAATTACTGAGCAAAGGGAGCGCCCATGAGAGTGAGCATCTCTTTTGCTTCTTCGTCGGACTTGGCGGTGGTAACGAACACGATGTCCATACCGCGGATCTTCTCAACTTTATCGTACTCGATTTCGGGGAAGATGAGTTGCTCTTTCAAACCGAGAGCATAGTTGCCTCTGCCGTCGAAGCCGTTGGGGTTGATACCCTTGAAGTCACGGACTCTGGGAAGTGCGAAGCTGAAGAGTTTATCCATAAACTCAAACATCTTTTCGCCGCGGAGAGTAACCTTAACGCCGATCTTCATACCCTGACGGAGTTTGAAGTTTGCGATGGACTTGCGGGCAAAAGTAGGAACCGCACGCTGACCGGAGATAAGAGTGATCTCTTCGATGATGGAATCGATGACTTTGGAGTTTTCTCTTGCGTCACCTGCACCGACGTTGATAACGATCTTATCGAACTTGGGGATCTGCATTACGGATTTGTAGTTGAACTTGTTCATAAGAGCAGGAGCAACTTCGTTCTTGTATTTATCTTGGAATCTCGACATGAATGTTACCTCCTACTCAAATTTCCGCGCCGCATTTAGCGCAGACACGAACTTTAACGTTTTTGCCGTCTTTGCCGGTTTTGAAGACGACTTTGGTGCGAACACCCTTATTGCACTTGGGGCAAACGAGCTGAACCTTGGAAGCGTACATAGCGCCTTCGGTCTTAACGATGGTGGAATTCTCACCCTGCTTGCGAGCCTTGGTGTGCTTGGAAACGATGTTGGCGCCGGCAACGATTACCTTTCCTTCTTCGGGAGAGGTGGCGATGACTTTACCGATGGTGCCTTTGGAATCGCCGGAGATTACAACGACATTGTCATCTTTCTTAATATGAAGATTATTCATTGTTCGTCCTCCTTCGATCAAAGTACTTCGGGAGCCAAAGACAAGATCTTGGTGAAGTCATGTTCACGAAGCTCTCTGGCTACCGGGCCAAAGATACGGGTACCTTTGGGGGTCTTGTCATCTTTGATAATAACGGCAGCGTTCTCATCGAATTTGATGTAAGAACCATCTGCACGGCGGGTTTCTTTCACGGTTCTGACGACAACTGCCTTCACAACCTCACCCTTTTTAACAACGCCGCCGGGGATCGCTTTCTTGACGCAACATACTACGATGTCGCCAATACCTGCATAGCGGCGTCCGGAACCGCCGAGAACACGGATGCACATCAACTGTCTGGCACCGGTGTTGTCGGCAACGTTCATTAACGATTGCTGCTGAATCACTGTTTTTTCCTCCTGTTTCGGCAAGCATTTGACCTGCCTACTGGTTTAGTGACTTTTCAAATAATTATTTTGCCTTTTCGACGATTTCGACGAGTCTCCATCTCTTCGTAGCGGAGAGAGGTCTGGTCTCCATGACAGCGACGGTATCGCCGATGCCGCAGATATTGTTTTCATCATGAGCGTGAATCTTAACGGTTCTCTTGATGATCTTGCCATACTTGGGATGGCGGACATTATCCTGGATCGCAACGACGATGGTCTTGTCCATCTTATCGCTTACGACTTTACCGACTCTGACTTTTCTGAGTTGACGAGTTTCAGTCATTTTCATTTCCTCCATCAGGCGTTCTTCTCACAGAGAACGGTCATAATACGAGCAATGTCGTGTTTCACGTCTGTGATCTTGTGAGGATTATCAAGCTGGTTGATTGCAAGCTGGAAACGGAGATTGAAAAGTTCTTCTTTGAGTTCGCCGAGTTTTGCATTGAGTTCCTCAGCGGTCATTTCTCTGAGTTCTTTTGCTTTCATCGCTTATGCCTCCTCGTTGGTATTTACGTCTGCCTTGGTAACAAACTTGCACTTGATGGGAAGTTTGTGGGAAGCAAGACGCATTGCTTCTTTTGCGCTTTCCTCGGAAATACCGTCCATCTCGAACATAACGCGTCCGGGTTTAACAACGGCTACCCAATACTCGGGAGAACCTTTACCGGAACCCATACGGGTTTCAGCGGGCTTTTCGGTGATGGGCTTATCGGGGAAAATCTTGATCCATACCTGACCGCCACGTTTGATGTAACGGGTCATGGCAATACGGGCTGCTTCGATCTGGTTGGAAGTGATCCAAGCAGGCTCAAGGGCAACAAGACCGAACTGACCGTTCGAAATGGTGTTGCCGCGAAGGGCTTTACCTTTAAGACGTCCGCGCTGTACGCGTCTGTACTTAACTCTCTTAGGCATCAACATGATTATTTGCCCTCCTTCTTGAAGTTGTTACGACGGGCGCCGTCTCTGTTGTTGCTCGGACGACGGTTGTTGTCGTTTCTTCTGGGGCGTCTTTCCTGACGGTCCTGTCTGCCTTCAGCAGCGCCTTCGGCAAGGACTTCGCCTTTGTAGATCCAAACCTTGACACCGATCTTACCGTAGGTGGTGTTTGCTTCCCAGAAACCGTAGTCGATATCTGCTCTCAGGGTCTGCAGAGGAATAGTGCCCTCATGATAATGTTCGCTGCGTGCGATTTCCGCACCGCCGAGACGGCCGGAGCAAGCAACTTTGATACCCTTTGCACCGAGGCGCATGGTTCTGCCGATGGCAAGTTTCATAGCGCGGCGGAAGGATACTCTCTTTTCAAGCTGTGCTGCAATGGATTCAGCAACAAGCTGTGCATTGATATCGGGATTCTTGATCTCGATAACGTTAACTACGACGGGACGGCCGACCATAGTTTCGAGTTCTGCACGAAGTTTCTCGATTTCAGCGCCGTGGAAACCGATGACAACACCGGGTTTCGCGCACTGAATGAACACTCTCACACGAGCGTTGTCGCGTTCGATCTCAACTTTGGGAACGCCGGCGCCCTGGAGTTTATTCTTTACATACTGTCTGATCTGGTAGTCAGACACGATATTATCGCCGAGTTTGTTGTCAGCGACGAACCATCTAGAATCCCAGTTTTTGATGACGCCTACACGCAGGCCATGAGGATTAACCTTCTGTCCCATGTCAGCCTACCTCCTTCTCTTTTACTACAAGTGTTACATGGCTGGTTCTCTTAAGAATCTGGAACGCTCTGCCCTGAGCTCTGGGTTGAACTCTCTTCAAAGTAGGTCCGGGGCATACGAAGCATTCAGAAACATAAAGATTGTTTGCATCCATGTTGAAATTGTGTTCAGCATTTGCAACCGCGCTCTTCAGAAGTTTAACAAGGGACTCTGCTGCGATCTTGTTGGTATTCTTGAGAATAGCCATAGCAGTGTTGGTATCCTTGCCTCTGATGAGATCAAGTACAATCTTAACTTTACGCGGAGAAATTCTCACATATTTAAGATGTGCTTTTGCTTCCATTTAGGAATTGCCTCCTCTCGCTTATTTGCGATTAACGTTTATATTAGTTTCCGTTGTTCGATGTTTTTGAGCCCGCATGACCTTTGAAGGTACGGGTAGGTGCGAACTCACCGAGTTTATGTCCGACCATATCTTCGACGATGTACACGGGAATGTGCTTTCTGCCGTCGTGAACTGCGATGGTGTGACCAACGAATTCAGGGAAGATAGTGGAGGAACGGGACCAGGTTTTAAGCACCTTTTTCTCATTCTTTGCATTCATAGCGACGATACGGTCGAAGAGTTTCTTCTCAACGTAGGGTGCTTTCTTTAAGCTTCTGCTCATTGTTTTTCTCCTTCACACATTATTTCGCGTTTCTGCGCTTGATAATGAATTTGTTGGTTCTTGCCTTCTTATTTCTGGTCTTGTAACCAAGAGCAGGCTTGCCCCAAGGAGTGACAGGTCCGGGATGTCCGACAGGAGCCTTACCTTCACCACCACCGTGAGGGTGATCGCAGGGGTTCATGACAGAACCGCGGACGGTAGGACGAATACCGAGATGGCGGGTCTTACCTGCTTTACCGAGTTTAACTGCCTCGTGTTCAAGGTTGCCTACCTGACCGATAGTCGCTTTGCAATCCAGACGGATGATACGAACTTCGCCAGAGGGAAGTCTTACCTGAGCGGTGCCGTTTTCCTTAGCCATCAACTGAGCGAACGCACCTGCGGAACGAACGAGCTGAGCGCCCTTTCCGGGATAGAGTTCGATGTTGTGGATGACGGTACCGACGGGAATTGCGGAAAGAGGAAGAACGTTACCTGCTTTGATATCGGCGTCAGCACCGGTGGTGATAACGTCGCCGTCAGTCAGACCGACGGGAGCAACGATGTAACTCTTCTTACCTGCTTCGTTCTCGACGAGAGCGATGTAGGAAGTTCTGTTGGGGTCGTATTCGACACCGATGACCTTTGCGGTTCCTTCGTCTTCTCTCTTGAAGTCGATAACTCTGTACTTGATTTTGTTACCGCCGCCCTGATGACGAACGGTGATCTTGCCGTAGCTGTTTCTGCCGGCGTTCTTCTTCTTCTTCGTGATCAGGCTCTTCTCGGGAGAGAACTTCGTGACCTCGTCGAAGGAGGGGCTCATCATGTTTCTGCGCGACGGAGATGTCGGCTTATACTTCATAGTTGCCATTATGCTTTACCTCCTGTCTCAGTTCATGCTGTCGAAGAAGGCGATGGGAGCGGATTCTTCGGAAAGCGTAACGATTGCTTTCTTCCACTCACCCTTGAATCCGACGTGAACGCCGTATCTCTTGGGTTTCCTCTTCATGACAACGGTATTGACCTTAACAACCTTGGTCTTCTTGAACATGGTTTCAACCGCTGCGGCGATCTCCGCTTTGGTAGCGTCCTTAGCGACTTCAAAGCTGTAAGTCTTTGCTGCAACGCCGTCCATGCTCTTTTCGGTGATAAGAGGTCTTACAATGATATCTGCATAGGATTTCATCTTGCGTATACCTCCTCAATCTTGGTAACTGCTTCCTTTGCTACGATAAGGGTATCGCAGTTAAGGATGTCGTAAACGTTGATGGTGTTCCACTGAGTGGTCTTAACACCCTCGATGTTTGCTGCGCTCTTCACTACGAAATCGTTGACTTCGGGAAGAACGATGAGCGTTTTCTTTGCTGCGCCGAGAGCGTTCAGCATGGAAACGACAGTCTTGGTCTTGAATTCGGTCATTGCGATAGCGTCAACGACTTTCATCTCGTTATCTGCAACTTTAGCGGAAAGAGCGCTGAACAAAGCGACTCTCTTAAGCTTCTTGTTGAGAGTTACACGGTAGCTGCGGGGCTTGGGGCCGAGAGCGACGCCGCCGTGAGTCCACTGAGGAGAACGGGTGGAACCCTGTCTTGCACGACCGGTACCCTTCTGCTTCCAGGGCTTCTTACCGCCGCCGGAAACTTCGGTGCGGGTGAGAGTGGACTGAGTGCCCTGTCTTTGATTGAGCAAGAATGCTCTTACTGCGGTGTGGAGGACTGCTTCATTGACTTCAGCGCCGAACACAAGATCGGAGAGAACGATGTCGCCGACTTCCTTGCCCGCCATATCTACAACTTTCATATTAGGCATTGTGTGATCCTCCTTCCGTTATGCTTTCACAGAATCTCTGATGAAGACGATGCCGCCCTTGGAACCGGGAACAGCGCCTTTAACAGCGATAAGATTCTTTTCTGCGTCGATTTTGACTGCAACGAGGTTAAGGATGGTAACCTGTTCGTTACCGTACTGACCGGCCATCTTCTTATTCTTGTAAACGCGGGAAGGAGTGGAGTTTGCACCCATAGATCCGCACTGACGGTGGATAGGACCGGTACCGTGAGTCATTCTGAGAATGTGGTGTCCCCATCTCTTTACGCAACCGGAGAAGCCACGGCCCTTTGTGATACCGGTGATGTCGACCTTCTCGCCTGCGGCGAAGGTATCGACGGTTACCACGGAACCTGCTTCGTATGCGCTGATGTCCTCAAGTCTGAATTCCTTGAGATGTTTCTTGGGGGTAACGCCACTCTTCTTGAAGTGACCGAGTTCAGCTTTGGTGAGGTGCTTTTCAGTAGTGTCCTCGAATGCGAGCTGAAGCGCATTGTAACCGTCGGTTTCAACGGTCTTCTTTTGTACTACCGCGCAGGGGCCTGCTTCAATCAGGGTTACGGGTACTACGTTGCCTTTTTCGTCAAAGATCTGAGTCATGCCCAGTTTCTTGCCGATAATGCCTTTTTTCATGTTTCCTCCTAATAGGTTATTGGTTGACAGGCGTGAATTTTTGTCGTTTGGGCAAATCCTGCCAACTTGACCACGAGGTCGTGGTATAAGGGATTTGAAGTTCCCTTTTGTCGGAACCTTCCGACGGGGTTCTCACTTAAGCCTTGATCTCAATATCAACGCCTGCGGGAAGTTCGATGCTCATGAGAGCTTCTACAGTCTTCTGTGCGGGGTCAATGATGTCGATCAGTCTCTTGTGCGTGCGCATTTCGAACTGCTCACGGCTGTCCTTGTACTTGTGTACCGCTCTGAGGATCGTAACGATCTCCTTATCGGTAGGAAGCGGAATCGGACCGCTGACACGGCTTCCGTTTCTCTTGGCTACTTCAACAACCTTCTGCGCTGCGGCGTCGATGATGGTCGAATCGTAACTCTTGAGTCTGACTCTGATTTTTGCCATTGATGTGTTCCTCCTTTTTAATCTCTTGCTTTGGACCGCTTTAAGGAGGGCGATTAAGCTTCACACCGTGCCGGGCGTATCAAACATACCCCAATAAAATCAGTTCCGAAAAACCAACCGCAGTGGCTTTCGCAACCGAATCTGACACGGTCTGCCTTACGGCAAACTCTTGCTTCGCCCGGTTAAATATCGGACATACTCCACGGAAATTCCCTGCTTCAAAGAGCAGCCACCTCCCGCTTCATCGCATATCAAGCCTTTATATTATAATAGAAACGCCGTTAAAAATCAAGTATTTTTCAAAAAATGGCAAAAAAATTTATTGAAAAAGTTTTACGAAATTTCTTTGCTGTTTTTGTGCAATATATACAAAACGGGCTGTTTTTCGGTTTTTTCGGGGGTTTTTGCGGTAGGTTTTTCGGAAAAATGAGAAAAAATCTCTGTCTATTCACGCTTCGTTCACATTTATAGTGTACAATAGGAGCAAGAAATCCCTATATATAATAGATAAGGAAGGAAATCTCCCTTTTTGCCCTGCGGAATCCGACGAAAAAACGGGATCTGTTTCCGTTTTTTCCCGTTCTACACCCGATTTCACGCGCAAAACGGAAGAACCGACAGTATGAACAGTAAGTTTACCAAGACTCTCATTCTTGCGGCAAGTTTGTTCTTCGGCGCGTGTGCCGCCGCATTCTATACCCTCGCCGCCATCCGCACTCTGATGCCGTCCGGCTTCTTCTATCCGAAAAATTACTTTCACGCCGCTTTATGGAACGCCGTGATCTCTGTCGCCATCCCCGTGATCTTCGCCGTTCTGTCCAAAGACCGTGCATCTGTCGCGTGGGACGTATCTTCTCCCCTCTCGGTACTCCCTCTCGCTGCAGTCGGTTTCTGCTCCGTGCTCGTGTCCTACCGTCTGTTCGGAGCGATCATGGCGAACCGCGGCGGAGACCTCATGACCTTCGGCGTAACGTTACTTACCTTTCTGTTCGGCGTTTGTCTTGCCTTCTCCTGTGCTTTCTCCTGCATCTTTCCGAAAAGCACGCGTGGCGGCGCCGCCTTCCTTCGTTTGTCCGCGCCGATGTACTTCGCTCTGTATGCGGGTTTCCTCTATCTCAGCAAAGACTTCTCCCTCTCCAGCCCGATCAAGATCCTCTCCGAATTTGCCGCCGGATTCTGTGCGCTCTTCTTCCTTGCGGAACTCCGCCTTTCGCTCGGCAAATTGCAAAGACGGTTTTACCTTGCGATGTGCATGATAACCGCCGCCTTTTCACTCTTTATCGGTGGCGGTGTGATCTGCGCTTACTTCTGCCACGGCGATCTGATGGCGGTATCTCTTGAAGAAGCTTTTCTGAATTTGGCGGTCGGAATCTTTGCCGTCTGCCGTTTTCTCTCTGTGCTTTACGCCTCTGAGATCCGCACTTCCCCGATCGTGGAAGCCCTCCTCGCCGCCGAGGATAACGAAGAAGAATAAGGATTGATTTATGAAAAATATACTCGTCATTGACGGAAACAGTATCATCAACCGTGCGTTCTACGGCGTACACTCGGCACTCTCCACCAAAGCGGGAAAGCCGACCAACGCCATCTACGGAATGATCAATATCATCGAACGTCAGTTGAAACTCATCAAGCCCGACTACGCCGCCGTCGCGTTCGACCTCAAAATCCCGACTTTCCGTCACAAGATGTACGACGGCTACAAGGCGGGAAGAAAGCCGACGCCGCCGGATCTGCTCGCGCAGTTCGACGACGCGAAAGAGTGTCTTTCCCTGATGGGACTTCACGTTCTGGAACTCCCCGGCTTTGAAGCGGACGACATTCAAGGCACCGTCGCGCACTTCGCTCACACCGTGCCTGACACCCACGCCTACGTTCTTTCGGGCGACCGCGATCTATTACAGTTGATCGACGACAAGATCACCGTGCTTCTCGCTTCCACCGGCGATACCCTCCCGATGGACGAGGAGGCTTTCCGTCTGAAATACGGGATCCCGCCCTGCGACTTCGTGGATATGAAAGCCATTATGGGCGATACGTCGGATAACATTCCCGGTGTCAAGGGCATCGGCGAAAAAGGCGCCGCCGCGCTCATCGGCGATTTCCACACGCTGGAAGCCGTTTACGCGAACATTGACGACGCGCGGATCACGAAATCCGTCCGTGAAAAACTGATTGCCTCCAGGGAGAACGCCTTTCTCTCCCGCGTTCTCGCAAGGATCGAAACACACGCGCCTCTGTCCCAAACCCTGGAAGATCTCGCGTATCACGGGTTCGACCGTGCGGGACTGTACCGCAAGTTCACGGAACTTGAACTCACTTCGTTCATTACCAAATTCGGCTTGTCCGCCAAGGATCTGCAAGCCACGCCGGCAGAAAAAAACGCCTCTTTGGCAGAAACGGTCGATTCGCCCGCGGAGGATCTGACCGAAGCGGACACCGTTCCCGCACTCGGAGCGGCGGTTGCCATTGCCCTCACCGGCAACGCCCTTCGGTTCTCCGACGGAACGGTCAGCGGGATCGCACCGCTCGATGCCGAAGGCTGGAAACAATTCTTCAAAGAAGAACGTTCGATCGTTTGCTTTGAAGGCAAGAAACTTCTGCACAAACTCGCGGATGCGGGAATTGAAGTTTCCGAGCGGATAAAACTTCTCGACCTTGACGTATACGCCTATCTGTTGAACCCCGGAAGCGGAAGTGTAAAACTCTCTTCCCTTTCCGTTATGTTCCTCAGCGAGATGGCGGACGACGAAAAGCCGTCCCCCGCGCAGATGCTCCGTCTGGAACGCGCGATGCGTGAAAAGATCGTCGCCAACGGCACGGATCGGGTTCTCGACGAAATCGAAATCCCGCTGATTTCCGTTCTGTTCCGCATGGAGCGAGAAGGTCTGATGCTCGACGTTCCCGGCATGCGGGAATTCGGCGAATATCTCGGCGCGCGCGCCGACGATCTGACGGGACAGATCTATTTGCAGGCGGGATGTCAGTTCAACCGCAATGCTCCGAAGCAACTCGGAGAAATCCTCTTTGTCACCCTCGGTATTCCCTACACCGGCAAGAAAATGAAATCCGGTTTCTCGACCGACGCGGAAACCTTGGAATCTCTCAAACACTTCTACCCCATCGTGGCGGATATTCTCGAATACCGCCAAGTCACCAAACTGCGCTCAACATACGCCAACGCTCTGACCGAACTCGCCGATGAAAACGGCCGTGTGCATACGGACTTCAAGCAGACTCTGACCGCGACCGGCCGTCTTTCGAGCGCCGATCCCAACTTGCAGAACATTCCCATCCGCACCGAGATGGGAAGCCGGATGCGCCGCTATTTCGTGGCGAAAGAAGGATGCGTTCTCGTCGATGCCGACTATTCGCAGATCGAACTCCGTCTGCTCGCCGCCATGTCCGGCGACGAGGCGATGATCCACGCCTTTGTTTCCGGTGAGGATATTCACCGTAAGACGGCAGCTGCCGTTCTCGGAATCAACGAAGAATTCGTCACTGAGGAACAGAGAAAACGCGCCAAAGCAATCAATTTCGGTATCGTCTACGGCATCAGTGCCTTCTCTCTCTCCAAAGATATCGGCACGAGTGTCGCCGAAGCGAAACGCTATATTGAATCTTACAAGAACAGTTATCCTCTGATTGACGTATATCTCGAAAAGACCATCGCCGACGCCAAGGAGAACGGTTACTGTCAAACCCTCTTCGGCAGACGGAGATACATTCCCGAACTGAATTCCTCCAATCACGCGTTGAAGGAATTCGGCAAACGCGTTGCGATGAACGCGCCCATTCAGGGAACCGCCGCCGATATTATGAAACTTGCCATGATCCGCGTGGCTAACCGGCTTTCGGCAGAAGGATTGGAAGCCAAACTCGTGATGCAGGTGCATGACGAACTTCTGATCGAAACGCCCCTCGCCGAAGAAGAACGCGTAAAGACTCTGCTCCGCGAGGAAATGGAAAACGCCGTTTCCCTTGCCGTGCCTCTGACGGTCGACGTGACCGCCGGAAAGAACTGGCTCGATCAATACTGAAAGGGGTGTTCCCATGGCAGGAAACCTTTATCTCGAGCGTCTGATCCTTCCGAGTGAAGAAACCGAGGGATTGTATATTCAAGGCGAAAGCAAATGCAAACTCGTCGGCGTGTATTCCTCATACTATCCGTTCAGGTTCTTCTCGTCCAAGTTCAGCAAGATTCCGGAATTCAGAATGGACAGGATCACCGTGTTCTTCGGCGGGAACGGAAGCGGAAAGTCCACGCTCCTCAACGTCATTGCCGAGAAACTCGGTCTATCGAGAAAGTCCTATTTCAATTCGACGGACTTCTTTGAAGATTACTGCTCATTTTGTAAAGTAAAGTTTACACCGCCCGTCGGAGAGTCCAAGATCATCACCTCCGATGACGTTTTCAAGAAAATGTCCGACGTGCGCCGTGCGAACGAGGAAAACGACAGAAAACGTGCTTTCCTCACCGATGAGAAGGCACGGAAGAAGGCGGAGGCGATCGGAGACCAGCACATCGTC
>JAKSPH010000110.1 GCA_024404975.1 Clostridia bacterium
TTACGGCATCAGAGCCGCGCATGAGGGTGAGGGTTACGCCCGCTTCCTCAACTCCAAAGGCATCGACGCATTCGTTGTGGATTACCGTTGCACACCCACACATTTTCCCTATGAATTGTTAGACGCACGCCGTTCCGTAAGATTCGTCCGTGCGAACGCCGAGAAATTCGGCATCGATCCCAATAAGATCGCCGTGATGGGTTCTTCCGCCGGCGGACATCTCGCGGCACTCGTTTCCACTTATCGCGGAACGATCGGCGGTGAAGGTGCGGACGCCCTCGATGAAGTCGATTACCGCCCCAATGCCACGATCCTCTGCTACCCCGTGATCAACGGATCGGAGGACGGCATCCGCCATCTCGGATCTTTCCTCAATCTGCTCGGCAAGGACGCGACCGCAGAAGAACTTGAAGAATTCTCTCTTGAAAACCAAGTAGACGACGAAACGCCTCCTGCGTTCATTTGGCACACTTCCGAAGATCAATCGGTCAACGTGATCAATTCGTACAAGTACGCAACGGCACTCCGCAAACATAAGATTCCCTGCGAACTTCACGTGTTCCCGTTCGGACCTCACGGTCTCGGACTTGCCGACGAATCCTATTTTGATTTCAAAAAGAGCAGAAACGAATCCAACTTCTGGAAAGGCGACTACGAGTACATCTCAAAATGGGCATCTCTTCTCGCTGATTGGCTCAAACTCTTCGGTTATCGCAACTAAAAAAACGAAGCGCCGCTCCGGCTCACCGGAACGGCGTTTTTTATATTTTCTCCGTATAATAACGAAAAGCCATCGGAATCGCGTATACGTCTTTCGCTTCTTCCGGCGTGATCCAAATATAATCCGGGGACGGCGTATCGACTTCAACGTCCGCCCCTTCCATCCACCATTCGATGTGGGTGAAGATATGTTTCGCCTTACCGAGAGGCTTTGAAGTCACGGCAGTCATTCCGTGCTTTGCCAAATACTCCGGTATATATCCCATATCGCCGGAATAGTTCGGCAATTCATACAGTCCCGCCAGAAGTCCTTTTTCCGGGCGGCGCAAAACGGCGATTTTTTGACCGTGCCGAAGGATCAGAACGGTTTTGAATTCCGTTTTTCTCGGCTTTTTCGGTGATTTTACAGGCAAAAGCGATACGATCCCGCCGAGTTTTGCGGCACAAATATCCGAGAGCGGACAAAGTTCGCATCTCGCTTCCCCGTTCGGAATGCAAACGTTTTCACCGAGTTGCATAAGCGCTTCGGTCAAGGCGATGGAATGTCCGCCATTGGGATACAACTCGCGGAGCATTGCGATAACGCGCTTCTTCGTTGATTCTTTCGAAATATCCTCATCGGATGCGAGAAGCCGCATGATGACACGAAGTACGTTGCCGTCCACGGCAGGTTCCGGCATCTCGAAAGCGATAGAGCAGATCGCACCCGCGGTATAATCTCCGATACCGGGCAAAGAACGGATCTTATCATAGTTTGCGGGAAGTCTGCCGTCATACTCGCGAACGATGATCTGCGCGGCTTTTTTCAGATTTCGCGCACGGCTGTAATAACCGAGCCCTTCCCACAGTTTCATCAACGTATCGTCCGGTGCCTCGGCAAGCGCTCTGACGTTCGGCAATTCGGTGATAAACCTTTCGTAGTAAGGAATGACCGCCGTCGTCCTCGTCTGCTGAAGCATGATCTCAGAAACCCAGATTTGATACGGATCGCGGGAGAGCCGCCATGGCAGGTCCCGTCCGTTGTGGGGAAGCCAGAATATCAGGCGGATGAGCGCCTCTTTCAACGTATCTTTTTCGAACATGATACTCCCCTCCTCTTTTCCTGATATTATTCTATCATATCGGAACTGTTTTTTCAAGAGCAAAAAAGCGGCACCCTTTCGGATGCCGCCTGTATTTATTTACGGATTACTGTTCGTCGGAAGATTCTTCAGCAGCTTCGCCCTTTTTGCGGTTAACAAAGAGGTTGGTGAAGATACCGAGGATCAGAGCGCATGCTACTGCAGTAAGAGTGATCTTACCGAAAGCAAGAGCCATGCCGCCTACACCGGTGATGAGGATGACGGCGGTAACGAAGAGATTTCTGTTGTCGCCGAGGTCAACCTTCTGGATCATCTTCAAACCGGATACTGCGATGAAGCCGTAGAGAGTGATGCATACGCCGCCCATTACGCAGGAAGGAATGGTTGCGAGGAAGGTTACGAAGGGAGCGAGGAAGGAAGCAACGATCGCCATAACCGCGGTACCAAGGATAGTTACTACGGAAGCGTTACCGGTGATGGCTACACAACCGACGGATTCACCGTAGGTGGTGTTGGGGCAACCGCCGAAGAACGCACCTACCATGGAACCGACGCCGTCACCGAGCAAGGTGTTGCCAAGTCCGGGATCTTCAAGAAGGTTGTGTCCGATTACGGAGGAGAGGTTGGTGTGGTCTGCGATGTGTTCTGCGAATACTACGAAGGCAACGGGAACATACGCAACTGCGATGGTTGCAATGTAGGTACCGAAGTTACCGCCTGCGAAGTTGTAGTCACCGCTGAATGCCTTGATGAAGGTGAAGTCGGGGTACCACTGCATATTGTTGAACTTGGAGAAGTCGATGATTTTGAAAGCATCGCTGTCTGCGACAAGACCGATCACGGTGAAGAGGGTTGCTACTACGTAACCTGCAAGGATACCGATGATGAAGGGGATGAGTTTCATCATCTTCTTACCGAATACGGAGCAGAAGATAACGGTTCCGAGAGTAACAAGTGCACATACAAGACAGAGGATCGCGTGAAGGTCCATGATGAAAGCGCCGTTCGCGTTCTTTGCTGCGCTGGTAGCATCGCCGACTGCGTTTCCTGCAAGGGAAAGACCGATGATCGCTACGGTCGGACCGATAACGACGGGAGGCATGAGTTTGCCGATCCAGGCAACACCGAACTTCTTAACGAGAAGAGCGATGATTACGTAAACAAGACCTGCAAATACAGCACCGATGATCAAACCGAGGTAACCTACGGACATGGACACACCGCCTGCAAATGCAGCAGCCATGGAACCGAGGAATGCGAAAGAAGAACCGACGAATACGGGGCTCTTGAATTTAGTGAAGAGGAGATAAACGATTGTTCCGACGCCGGCACCGAAGAGTGCTGCGGACTGGGACATACCGTGCCCTACGATTGCGGGAACCGCGATGGTTGCAGCAAGGATCGCAAGGAGTTGCTGAAGGGCGAATACGATGAGTTTGGAGAACTTAGGTTTGTCGTTTACTTCGTAAGCGAGTTTCATATGTTTCCTTCCTTTTTTGAAATCCGTGAATTTTCCCGATTCAGAGCAAAAAAAAATCTTGCCGACGGCAAGATAGCATAACAAGGGCAACCCATAAAAGTTGCGCTATATAGTCCATCTTACCGGTCTCTCTGTACCGAGTTAAAGATTTCATTTCTGGTTCGTATTATATCACCGGTTTCGGCAAATGTCAATAGTTTTTCCGAAGAAATTTCAAAAAGTTTTTTCCATCCTTTTTTGTACTTAAAAACCCGCCCTCGGTTTTGGGGCGGGTTTGAGATCAATTGAGAACCTTTGCTCCCTCGGTATCAAGAGAGAGAGGAAGTGTTTTCCAATGGTGCGGGAGTTTTTCGGTTTCGGTGCGAACTTTCCTGACGAAAGCCTCGTTTTCATAGATCGCCATCAGAGTCGATCCGCTGCCGGCGAGGAAGAACGCAACCGCACAGGCGTCC
>JAKSPH010000111.1 GCA_024404975.1 Clostridia bacterium
TTTCAATGATCGATCCACGAATTCGTCTCTCGAAATCGTGCTTCGCTATTATACAACACTTTGTCCCAAATGTCAAGGGGCTTTATTAACTTTTTTCGGATTTTTTCCATTTTGTTAAATATGCACAGTTTTGCGTGTGATCTGACGTCATTTTCGCACACGCCCCGATGATTCCCCGCTCTATATATAATATTGAAGACGACGCAAATTCCCGATCCTCCTAAAAGCGTCTGTTTTGACAGTCGGAATGAAGGTTTGACGGGGTAAACACTCATTTTTTACATAATCCGTGGTTAAAATTGAAGAAAATTGAAGTTTTCTATTGACTTTATATCCATATTGTTATATAATTTCAATAATTTCATTTTTATTAGGAGAAATTACCATGAAAAAAATCATTGCACTTCTTCTGATCGCTGTTATGGCACTCACTATGGTTGCCTGCGGTAACGGCGGCAAAGAAAAGAGCTACACCTTCACCACCGGCGGTTCTCAGGGAACCTACTTCGGTTTCACTAACACCGTTGCCGGAATTCTCACCGATAAGATCGACGGTATGAAGTTCACCGCGGTTACTTCCGGCGGTTCCAAAGCCAACATCGAAGCGCTTGCCGACGGCGACAACGATCTCGCGATCGTTCAGAACGACGTTATGATCAACGCCTACAACGGCAAAGCAAACTTCGAAGGCCATGCCGTTACTTCCTTCTCTGTTATCGGTGCCGTTTATCCCGAAGTTTGCCAGATCATCGCATCCAAAGATTCCGGCATCAACTCCGTCGCTGATATGAGAGGTAAGAGAATCTCCATCGGTGCGGCAGGTTCCGGCGTTGTTACCAACGCAACTCAGATCCTTGCCAAAGCAGGTCTTACCCTTGACGATATCACGGTTCAGAACCTTGACTCCGGTGCATCTGCTTCCGCACTCAAGGAAGGTAAACTTGATGCCTTCTTCTTCACCGGCGGTGTTCCCACCCCTGCTATGGTCGACCTTATGACCTCCAATGACGTTGTTGTCGTTTCCCTTTCCGATGCCGAAGTCGCTGCACTGAAAGCGGAATCTTCCTTCTACGTAGAAGTTGAAATGACTCACGCCACCTACGATGATATTCCCGAAGGAACCGTAGTCAAAGCCGTTGCCGTAACCGCAACCTACATCGTTACCAACGATATGCCCGAAGATGACGTTTACGCGATCACCAAGGCACTTTGGGACAATCAAGCGCAGATCGCCGAGGCTCACAATACCGGTAAGAGCATGAACATTGCCAATGCTCTCAAAGGTATGGACAACGTTCCCGTCAATGCCGGTGCGAGAAGATACTATCAGGAAGCCCTTGACAAATACAATGCCGACAACGGCACTTCCCTCACCTTCAACGCTTTCTACGGTCTTGAATAATCGACCTTTGATCCCGATTCAAGAGACGGCTACTTTTTAAGCGGCCGTCTTACTTGTTGTCTTACCCCTATTTTCCAAACAAACGGAGGTTCTCATGTCTTCAGAGATCGAAAATTCCCCTCGCAGCGCCGAAGATATCATGAAAGAAGTCGACCGTGAATCCAATACCCGTATTTTCACGGGAGTCCGCTCCCTCGCCGTTCGATACGGCAAGGTTCTGACCGCTTTGTTCATGCTTTCTTTGTCGCTTGTATTTACTCTCGCTCCCGAAATATCAAAACCGCTCTTCGTCGGTTTGATCCTTGTGTTTGCGTATCTCGCATTCCCGCCGTATAAAAAGCAAACGGCAAAACACAACTATATTCCGTGGTATGATTTCATTCTGATCGCTCTGACGGTCGCCGTATTCCTCTACCCTGTCATTCGTCACGATGCCATCATCGAGATGAGCAAACGTATCGGAACGCTTGAGATCGTCGTCGCCATCATCGGTCTGCTTCTGCTCGTTGAAGCTTGCCGCCGTGCCGTCGGTCTGCCGATTCTGTTCGTAGCGGGCGGCTTCTGCGTGTACGCGTTCATTTACCTTTCCAAGAACCCTGCGACGATGCTCCGTAACTTCTGCTACGAAATGTTCTACAACGTTTCCGGCGGTATCTTCTCGACGCCCATCGACGTATGCGTCAACTTCATCGTTCTGTTCATCATTCTCGGTTCCTTCCTTGAAAAAACCGGAATCGGTAAGTTCTTCGTTGACCTTGCCAACTCGGTTGCCGGCGCTTCCGCGGGCGGTCCCGCAAAGGTTGCCGTCATCTCATCTGCTCTGATGGGTATGTATTCCGGCTCTTCCGTTGCTAACACGGTCGGATCCGGATCTGTAACCATTCCCGTTATGAAAAAGGTCGGCTACAAACCCGAATTTGCCGCCGCCGTAGAGGCCTCCGCTTCCACGGGCGGACAGATCATGCCTCCTATCATGGGTGCCGCCGCGTTCCTTATGGCGGAGATGACCGGTATTCCCTACGCGACCATCGCGATCGCCGCGATTCTTCCTGCCATTCTGTACTTTGCGGGAATCTTCATCATGGTTCACCTCGAAGCAAAGAAACGCGGTCTTGAAGGATTGCCCAAGGACGCGATCCCGAACTTCTTCAAGTTGCTGATCGCCAACGGTTACCTCCTTCTTCCCGTCGTCGTTCTCGTCATCTGCATGAACTACTACACCGCAGGCATGAGCGCTTGCTACGCCATCCTGTGCGCGCTGCTCGTCAATTTGTTCAACCCCGCGGCGTTCAAGAAAGAAAACCGCTCAGCCGACGCGATTCTCCGCTCGGTTCTGCTTCCTCTGATCCCGATCGCCGTTCTCGGTTCGTACTACATTTTGAAGAACTTCGGCGTTCTTCAGACCAACTGGCACGGTAAATTCGTATTCTTCGCGATCGTTGTGGCATTCGCCTGCAGTTTCTTCACCAAGGGCGCGACACTGACTCCGAAACTGATGCTCGATGCGCTCGAAGGCGGTGTTTCCAACTCGATCGGCGTTTGCATCGCTTGCGCGATCGCAGGTGTCATCTCCGGTGTCGTTACTCTGACCGCACTCGGTACTACCCTTCTCGGCACGATCGTTCCGCTCGCAAAGAAGAACACGATTCTCGCTCTGTTCCTCACCATGCTTGCCTGCATCGTTCTCGGTATGGGCGTTCCCACCACCGCAAACTACATCATCATGGCGACGACAATCTCTCCCATCCTCATTCAAATGGGCATTCCGCTGCTTGCGGCGCATCTGTTCGTGTTCTACTTCGGAATTGTCGCCGACATTACCCCGCCCGTCGCACTTGCCGCTTACGCAGGTTCGGCGATCGCGGATTCCAACCCCTTGAAAACCGGTATTACCGCAACAAGACTTGCGATCACGGCATTCATCATTCCCTACATCTTCGCCCTTTCTCCCGAACTTCTGCTCGTGTGTGAAGGTTTCGAAGCAACGCTGTTCAAGACACTGCAGATCGTGCTTACGTCCTTGATCGGATGCGTATCCATCTCTGCCGCGCTTGAGAACTTCCTGCTTCACAAGAACAAAATCTGGGAAACGATCCTCTTTGCCGCAGGCGGTCTGATGATGGTCATTCCCGACCTCACGACTGACCTGATCGGTTTCGGAATTCTTGCGTTGGCTCTGCTCTCGCATCTCTTCTTCGATAAGGTCTTCAAGAAAACAAAATCCGCTC
>JAKSPH010000112.1 GCA_024404975.1 Clostridia bacterium
CAGAGTCGATCCGCTGCCGGAGAGGAAGAACGCAACAGCACCGGCGTCCTCAGCGATTTTCTTCACGTCATCAAAGCCGTCGATCAATGCTTTGCGATAGGGTTCGTGAAGCCGGTCGTTGAGCGCGGCGTGAACGAGATCGTCGCGACCTGCGGCGAGTGCGGGGATCAGAACCGCAACGTGAGAACCGTTATGCACGGCATCGGCAAGACGGCACGCGCCTCATGGGTGGAAGTTTCAAAATCGGGAACGAAAGCGCAAAAACGGTATTTCGGATGAACCGAAAGCGCCATCGTATAAGGAACACCGTTATCAAGAAGCGATGCGGTAAAGCCGCCGAACAAAGCGGGAGCAACGTTGTCGGGATGTCCTTCCAGACGGTTGACGACCTCAAAGAGGTCTCCGTCCGAAAGTCCGAGGTCAAGCAAAGCGTTCGCGCCGACAGCGCCTGCGACAAGCAAAGTCGCGGAAGAACCGAGACCTCTCGACACGGGAACTTCCGCGCGGATATCAAGGGAAACCGCGGGTGCGCTCTTCCCTGCTTTCTCGCAAGCGGCACGGAACGCGACAAGCGCGAGGTTGTTCTCGTTTGCATATTTTTCTTCGCAACCGGCAACGGAGGTTTTCTCCGTCTGTGCGAAAGTGAAAGTATTGTAAAGAGAAAGGGCGATACCGAGACTGTCAAATCCCGGTCCGATATTCGCCGATGTTGCGGGAACTCGTACGGTTACGCTTTTCATAAGTTCTCACTTTCCCGCACGGATCTTCACAAACTCTTGCATCTCGGAAACTGCGATGCCGTCGGGGTGCTTGACCTCGGCATCGGCAAGGCGGGAGAGCGCTGCCGGGATCGCGGTTTTCGTGAGATCGGAGAGTTTCACAAGATTTTCGTATTCGTCCGCGGTCGGAACCTGTCCCAATGCTTCGAGTACGGCTTTTGTAAACTTGTAGGGGGATGCCGTGGAGAGGATGACGGTAGGAAGGTCGTTTCCTTCTGCGGATTTTTTCCATTTATTATAAACCGCGTGCGCAACGGCGGTATGAGGGTCCATGAGGTAGCCGAATTTCTCAAAAGTCTCCCGAATGGTCTTGCGGGTTTCCTTATCATCGGCGTATCCGGCGGAAAATTCCTGCTTCAACTGTTTGAGCGCTTTATCCTCCAGCGTGTAAACGCCGGTTTCCTTGAGCTGATTCATCAGTTCACCGCACTTCTCCGTGCCGACGGTCATACTGATCAAACGTTCAAGGTTGGAGGAAATCAGAATATCCATCGAGGGGGAGGAAGTCAGACGGAATTCACGTCTGCGGTCATAAACACCCGTTTCGAAGAAATCGGTAAGTACGCGGTTTTCGTTGGAAGCGCAAACGAGTTTCCCTACGGGAAGCCCCATTTTCTTCGCGAAGTATCCGGCGAGAATATCTCCGAAATTACCGGTGGGAACAACGAAGTTAACTTTGTCGCCAAGACGGATTTTGCCTTCGTTCATAAGATCGTGGTATGCCTTGAAATAGTAGGCGATCTGCGGTGCGAGTCTGCCGATATTGATGGAGTTCGCACTGCTGAAACGGACGCCGGAAACTTCAGGCGGAGCGGCAAAGATGGCTTTGACACCGGTCTGCGCATCGTCGAAATTGCCCTTCACCGCGGTTACGGATGTGTTTTTACCGGGGCAAGTGACCATTTGTTTTCTCTGCATGGGGCTGACACCGCCGTCGGGATAGAACACAATGATCTTCGTACCTTTCACGTCCGAGAAACCGAACAGAGCGGCTGAGCCGGTATCTCCGCTGGTCGCAGTCAGAATACATACTTCGTCCTTGATCCCGCACTTTTTCATCGAACGGGTGAGAAGGTGAGGCAGAAGGCAAAGCGCAACGTCCTTGAAAGCACAGGTAGGTCCGTGGAAGAGTTCCATCGACCATGCGTCACCGACGGGAACGAGAGGCGAAATATCGCCGTTTTCAAAGTTCTCGGAATATGCCGCGCGGACGCACTCGGAAAGTTCTTTTTCATCAAATTCTTCGAACAGCGAAGCCAAAACTTTTACGGAGATCTCTTCCCCGGTCAGACGTGAAAGTTTCTCCATCGGAAAGGCACGGAATTCAGACGGAAGATACAGTCCTCCGTCGGGAGCGAGTCCGCGCACGATGGCTTCGGTTCCGGATGCTTTCAAATTCGCATTTTTCGTACTGTAAAACTGCATTTTTTGTTTTTCCCTCTTGATATTGGCGCAAAATTATGATAAAATGTTTTATTATTTACATTATACATTATTTTCCCGCGATTTGCAAGAGTTTTTTCACGCAAATCGGGGCGAAAACAGGAGGATTTCATGAAGATCGCGATATTGGGGTTCGGAACCGTCGGACGCGGCGCGTACGAAACGGTACTCGCCAAAGCGGGTTGTGCCGTCGAAGTAAAGAAAATTTTGGATGTCCGTGTGCCGGAGGGTTACGAAAAGATCGTTACCACAGATTACAATGAAATCCTGAACGATCCCGAGATCGAAACGGTTGCGGAAGCCATCGGCGGCTTGCACCCCGCATACGAATTTCTGACCGCCGCTTTGAAAGCGGGAAAGAACGTCGTCAGTGCCAACAAGCATCTCATTTGCACATACTATAAAGAACTTCTCACGCTTGCGAAAGAAGTCGGAAAAGAAATCCGCTTCACACCGAGTGTCGGCGGCGGTATTCCCTGGCTCTATAACCTGAAACGGACTCTCGGAGCCGATACCGTCACTTCCATCGTCGGAATTATGAACGGAACGACAAACTACATTCTCGACTCCATGCAGAACCGCGGGATCGAATTTGCCGAAGCGCTTGCCGAGGCGCAGAAACTCGGTTACGCCGAACTCGATCCTACCGCGGACATCGACGGTCTCGACGTCAGACGTAAATGCGCGATCTCCGCTTCCATCGCATTCGACACCGTACTCGGCGAATCCGACGTCCCCACCTTCGGCATCCGAAACGTCACGAAAGCCGATATCGAACGTGCGGACAGTATGGATTGCACGTTGAAACTCCTCGCATTCGCCGAGACGAAAAACGGTGAAGTCTCCGCGACCGTTGAGCCGTTCTTCTGTAAGAAATCCTCGGTCGAAGCGTCCATCCGCAAGAACTTCAACTGCATCACCCTCATCGGTGAAAAAGCGGGTCCCCTCTCCTTCGTCGGACAGGGTGCCGGAAAAGATCCGACAGGTCTCGCCCTTGTCCTCGACTGCATCGACATCGCACAAGGAAACGGCAAACGCGATCTTTCCCTCTCCCCCGTCAAGATCAACGGCGAAATCCATCCTCACGGTTACTATATCCGAACGACGGCGAAACTTCAGAGTGAAGCGGTACTTCACGTTCTCGACGGCGCATACATAACCAAGCCCTTATCCCCTGTTGAAATCCACAAAATCATTGATGAACTCTCGATGACGGACAAAGCGCCGTTCGTCGCAGGTTTGGAGGTATAATAGATGGTCAAAGTAGTTAAATTCGGCGATTCTTCCGTCTCCTCCGGTGAAAAATTC
>JAKSPH010000113.1 GCA_024404975.1 Clostridia bacterium
TTGCACACTGCTCAGACACAGCACCATCCTTCATGAGAGTGAGCTTCTTCACTCCCAGGAACTTGTGCTTCGCCTTGTTTGAATATGTGATAAAACCGGTTTTCAGAATCTCTGATACACCTGCCACTGATACAAGCCGTGAAAGGCAAATCCGAGGCAGATCGCGAAGGGCACGGCACCGAGAATATCGGTCAGAACATAGAGTTTCCAATGTACCCCCGTGAGGTCGTGAAACGCCGTATTGACCGAGGAAAAGCCGATGTCCGTTCCGCCGATGCCGACGGGTTTTACGTCAACGATCAGAACAAGAACCGTCCAAATTGTAAATAACAGTAGGCAAATTATTCCGAAAATACCTGTTTTGTACTCTTTTTTCATTGTTTGAATCCTTCGTTAAAAGATGGTCGGTACGTTGCCGTGCAGGAGAAGCCGCAACACGCCGAGAGCGGCGAGGTGCGCGGGGTAATAGTAATAGAAAAACCATTTCATGCTCTTGTTCTTTCCGCGCTGACCGTTGTAGCAAGCGAGGAGCGGAACGCTGAGGCAGGTGAACAGTTGGAGAAGCCCGTAGACTTTATCGAGGAAGAAAAAGTACACAGCGGCGTAGATAAACGTCCAGAACACGATATCAAACGCCTGTTTCTTAATATTCCCACGGTGGGAATAAAGATACGCGGGTGCCATGACGGCAACGCTCGACCAGTCGGACGGGAACGCGAGAACGCACGCGCCGAGGGCGCAGACGTATTTCCAGACGGTGGGGATCTTCTCGCTCTGCGTGATGAAGATGACACTTGCGCCGAGGGCAAGCGACCACATAACGGACGTTCTGTTGAACATTCCCGCCGACGGCGAGAAGAACGGAATTCCGAACGCGAAATCATAAGCGAAATGCGAGATGAGCGCGAACGCGAAAAGCCGGATCAGATACCGCTTTCTGTCGTGCGTGTAGAAGCAACCTTCGGCGATGAAGAACCACATGATGGGTGCGGTCAGTCTGCCGATGATATGGATGCAGATGATCCACGCGACGTGCTGATATCCGGGGAACAGCGTCCACGTGAGATGGTCGACGGTCATGGCGAGGATGGCGATCAGTTTGAGTTGATTTCCGTTCAGTGAAAACCCGCGTTTCCCGCCCGAAGTTTCGATGGCGTTATCCATAAATAAAATACCTTTTTCTTCTCATAATATCACAAATAAGAAAAAAAGTCAAGAAACGTCTTTTTCCATCAATCTTCCGTGAGAATTCGCCTACGGTATTGACGGGCGAAAAAACTTGCGGTATAATAACGGCAGAAACTATACAAAGGACATCGGACAGTGAAAATCGGAACTCTGACTTTGAACCCCGCCTTTGATCTCCACTGCGAGGCGAAGGACTTTGCCCTCTATCATGAAACGCTCGCCGACGTGACTTCCCGCGAGATCGGCGGAAAAGGCATCAACATTTCCCGCGCGCTGAAAGAAAACGGCGTGGATTCCACCGCCGTCCTCATCCTCGGTGCGGACAACGGCGCGGAATTCGAGACCGCCGTGAAGCGCGAAGGCCTGCCCTGTTTTGCCGTGACCGTCCCCGGTCGCATCCGCGAAAACGTCACCGTTCACTCGGACGGAAAAGAAACGAGGATCTCCTTCCGCGGTTTCCGCGCGGGGGAAGAAACCCTCCGTGCCGTGGAGGATCGCCTGTCGGACTTCGGGGACGGCGACGTCGTCACGCTGACCGGACGCAACCCCGACGGACTTTCCGTCGAAACCGTCAAGGCGTTCTGCCGTCGGTTGCAATCGCGCGGTGTGAAGATCGTCATTGATTCCCGCTCTTTCTCCCTCTCCGACATCGTGGAAGTCGCCCCTTGGCTCATCAAACCGAACGAGGAGGAGATCTCCGCTTACCTCGGCAGGCAGATCCGCGATTTTGAGGAAGTCAGATCCGCCGCGCGTTCTCTGCACGAAGGCGGAATTGAAAACGTCATGGTTTCCCTCGGCGAAAAAGGCGCTTACCTCTGCTGTCCGGAAGGCGAATTCCGTGTTCCGGCGCCTGTCGTAAACGTCCTCTCCACGATCGGCGCGGGTGACAGTTCCATCGCGGGATTCCTTGCCGCCGCTGCCGAAGGAAAGACCGGACCCGACTGCCTGCGCCGTGCCGTCGCTTTCGGTTCCGCCGCCTGCATAACGCCCGGAACGAAGCCTCCCCGTCCGGAAGACGTTGCCGCACTATACCCCCTCATCCAATCCAAAAACATTTCGGGAGATTCACTATGAAATCGTTAAAAGAAAACCGCGCGGCAAGTTTTGCCGTCATCGCCGTCATTTACGTCTTCGCCACTGCGTTCGGATACTTCGTTTACAACGCCGTTGATACCGTGTGGTGGTTCTCCCTCTTTATCGCCGATATGGCGGCAACCGTGTTCGTTTTCGCGTTCAGTCTGATCTTTGAAAACGCCTCGGTCTACGATCCCTATTGGAGCGTACAACCGCCCGTGATCCTTGCGATCTGCGCCGTGCAAAGAGGAATCAACGCCTTCGGTATTTTTCTGCTGGTCGCCGTGTCGTTCTGGGCGATCCGTCTGACCGCGAACTGGGCATACACCTTCGCCGACCTCACCCATCAGGATTGGCGCTATACTATGCTCCATGAAAAAACCGGCGTGTTCTACCCCGTGATCAACTTCGTCGGAATCCACGCCGTGCCGACACTCGTCGTCTATCTCTGCATTCTCCCCGCGGTCTTTGCGATCCGCAACGCCGTCCCCTTCACTGTCGGCAGTTGCTTGTTCCTCGCGCTCTCGGTCTGCGCCGCCACTATGCAGGGCATCGCCGATATCCAGATGCACAAGTTCCGCCGCCACCGCACGGGCAATTTCATCCGTGACGGTCTGTGGAAATACTCCCGCCACCCGAACTACCTCGGTGAGATCCTCATGTGGTGGGGAATCGGACTTTCGGTCGTCGCCGCCGTTCCCGACGCATGGTATCTGATCGCCGGTGCCGCCGCCAATACCGTCCTCTTCCTCTGTGTCAGTATTCCCATGGCGGACGGCAGACAGTCCCGCAAACCCGGTTTTGACGAGTACAAATCGCAGACGCACATGCTCTTCCCGATCCCGAAGAGAGATCGCGACCGCACGGAAACTCACGCCGTCTGATACGGCGCTTGGAAAACAAAAAAAACGCACGGCGTAGGCCGTGCGTTTTTTTATTGTGCTTTGATCAGATGTTGAGAAGACGGAAAATCTTCTTACCGGTGATCATGCAGATAAGGTCAAGGACCCAGATCAACCAACCGCCGAAGATACGGATGATAGCGGCTACATACTTCTTCTCGATGATTCTGGTAACAACGCCGAGAATCCAAGCGGTAAAGGGGATGATAGCAAGAATAACGTTTACGATGTAGGGAAGTCCGAGGGCACGATAATCTTGTCTCATGGTTCGACTCCTTTCTGAAAAATATTACACTATTATTATAGCATGATTTTGAAAAAAGT
>JAKSPH010000114.1 GCA_024404975.1 Clostridia bacterium
CGCTACAGCAGGCAGTGGCGTAGGTTCAGTTCCGTTCTTGGCGTCAGTTTCCGAGTCCGAAGATCGCCCGGAAGAATTCATATCCGTCGTTTTCGGTCACACAGACGGGAACGTTCAGCTTTTCTTTGAACTCGTCGAGCGTCATTCCGCAGAGGAACTTGTCCCCTTCGGCACGGAGCGTGTTTCTCGGCAGCAGTACTTCATCTCCGAGCGGCACACCGCAGAGTTGTGCCGTGATATCTTTTCCGGTGAGAAGTCCCGAAACGGTAACGGTTTCTCCGAAGTAATCGTTGCGGATCGCGCGGACGTTCACTCTGATCATGGGGGAGAGTTTCTCTGCCCGACCGGCAAGCGAGCGCATAAGGTCCGCGGCGGCATAGCCGGTGACAACGGTGACCGTTCTCGGCACCGTCATGGCTTTCGCTTCCTCCGCGAAATCTTCTTCCGCCATTGCATAGTCCTCTTCGAAAGAGGTGAGCATTCCGACGCCGTTCTCGATCTGCGGATAACCTTCGTAGTGGTCGGCAGAGGGGAGGGGACGTCCTGCTTTGAGATAGAGTTCATCCGAGGCGAAGAACATACGGCTTCCGGTCCCGGCTTTCATTTTTTCGGCGAAAGACTCAATCATATCGACGACCGCCGCCGCTTCCTCTTTCGTGAAATCGGAGAGCGGATAGAGGTTCTCACGGAATCTCGTAAGTCCCGCCGGAACGACGGAACAGGAGGACATTTCGGGATAATACCGCGACAGATCCGTCATGGTGCGCAGAAGTTCTGCGCCGTCGTTGATCCCGCGGCAGAGGACGATCTGTCCGCACATGGAAAGTCCGGCATTTTTGAAATCGTCGAGATAGCGAAGTACTTCACCCGCGCGTTTGTTTTTCATCATCGCAACCCGCAGTTCGGGGTTGGTCGTATGTACGGAAACGTTGATGGGGGAGAAGCGCATCTTTACGATACGTGCGACATCCGCGTCCGTCATATTCGTGAGCGTAACGTAGTTTCCGTGGAGGAAAGAAAGTCTTGAGTCGTCGTCTTTGAAATAGACCGACTCGCGCATTCCCTTGGGATTCTGGTCGATGAAACAGAAGATACACCCGTTTTTGCAGGAGTGCTTTTTATCCATCAAGGGGGTTTCGAAGATCAGTCCCACGTCGTCGTACTCTCCTTTACGGATAACGACGGTGTATTCTTTTCCGTCCCGGCACAGGCGCAACGCAACCGAGCGCTCGGTCAGATAAAAACGGTAGTCCAACACGTCGCCGATGGGATTGTTATTTACACTGATGAGAAAGTCCCCTGCCCGGACACCGTGGCGTTCGCCCAGCGAACCGGGAACGACTTCCGTGATCTTGACCATACGATACCTTCTTTCGACTTGCACAAAATTCGCTAACATATAGTATAACACAAAATATTTAGAATTTCAATTGTTTTTAAAAACTTTGTGCGCGTTTTTTAACAAAAGGAGCAGAATTTTCGTGAAGTTTTCGGAAAACGGTTGACAGACAGCACCCCTTTCGCTATAATGAAATCAACCGTGATCACAGCGCGAAAGGAATCGGATATGCTGTTTGAGAAAAACCCCGACAACCCTATTTTCGGCGGACCCGAACTCGGTGTCTGCTTCGACGTTTACGTCACGAAAACGGACGGAAAATACCGCATGGACTTCTCATGGAGAACAGAAAGATCCCTCGCCGTGACGTTCTCGGATGACGGTGTGCATTGGTCCTATCCCGAAATCACGCTTCCGCCGGAGGAATCTTCGGATTGGGAATGCGAGAGAGTCAACCGCGATTGCGTTCTGAAGATCGGCGGCGTTTACAAAATGTGGTACACGGGACAGGCACACGGCAACAGTTATATCGGCTACGCGGAGAGCGACGACGGTATCCACTTCCGCCGTGTACAAAAAGACCCCGTCATGGTTCTCGAAACCGATTTTGAGAAAGAATCGGTTATGAACCCTTGCGTTCTGTACGAAAACGGCGTTTACCGCATGTGGTATGCCGCGGGCGAAACCTACGAGCCGAACGTTCTTTGCTACGCGGAGAGCGGTGACGGCATCCATTGGACCAAGAGCGCGTAGAATCCGATCTTCATTCACGGAGAAAAAGAGTTCGAACAGGCAAGAGTCGGCGGGTGTCAGGTTCTTAAAGACGGGAAATACGGCTATCTGATGTTCTATATCGGTTACCGCGACATCGACACGGCTTGTATCTGTTGCGCGAAATCCCCCGACGGCGTACACGACTTCGTGCGTTCCGAGAAGAACCCCATGGTCACCGCGACTCCCGACAGTTGGGACGAAGATTCCGTCTACAAGCCCTCCTTCATTTACGAAAAAGACCGCGATCTGTGCTGCATCTGGTACAACGGACGGCGAGTTGACCGCGAGTACGTCGGCTATGAGGAACTGAAAGGAAACGACCTGTTTTGAGAGATATTGTAAATAATTATATACAGAAATTCAATTCCGACGAGCAAACCGAACATTCCAACGAAATCAAGAATGCCGATTGCTTCGATTGGTTTTCCGCGAACGTTCCCACCTTTTCCTGCTCTGACAAGACGGTGGAAGAAACCTACTATTTCCGCTATTGGACCTACCGGAAGCACATCAAAAAGACGGAGGACGGTCACGTCGTTACCGAGTTCTTCCCCGCCGTTCCGTGGGCGGGAAACGACAACGCGATCGTCTGCCCTGTCGTCCATCATATCCGCGAGGGAAGATGGCTCAAAGACGGCGGATTTCTCCTCGATTATATCCGCCATTATCTGACGGGACGCGGAAGCGGAGAGAACGTTCTTCACTATCAGAGCGGGTTCGTTGCCGCGGCGGGCGAATACCTGCTGACGCAGTGTGACGCCAAGGTGCTTTCCGAACTCGCACCCGCCCTTGAAAAACTGTATCTCCGGATGAAGGAAAAATACAAGACCGCTTATCCCGACCTCTATTGGTCGGACGACAACCGGGACGGCATGGAATACTCTCTCTCCGGCAACGGCATACGTCCGACGATCAATTCGTATATGGCGGCAGGTGCCGGCACGCTCGGCAGAGTATTCAAAAAACTCGGCGAGGCGGAAAAAGCCGACGCTTACTTTGCGGAGTACGGACGGATCGCAAATAACGTCGACCGTATCCTTTGGGACGAGAAGGACGGATTCTACAAAAACCGCCACACCGAGGCACGGGACGGTACCCCCGATTTCGGCTTGACCGATCCCGACCGCAACGTGATGGAGGAGATCGGCTATATTCCCTTCATGTACGGCATCGGCGGGAAGGACAGGAGATCCGCGTTCCGCTATCTCACCGATCCGAAGCACTTTGACGCGCCCTTCGGACCTACGACCGCAGACCGATCGCACCCGCGTTTCCGCACGGTCAACGTACACCACGAATGTCTGTGGGACGGACCGTCCTGGCCGTTCGCGACTTCGCAAACACTGACCGCGCT
>JAKSPH010000115.1 GCA_024404975.1 Clostridia bacterium
AATCAAAGCTATTCTACGAAATGCCTTTTTATTTCGTGTCCATTGCCTTGGGTTCGCTTCACTTTCGGGCATACCGTTTTCTTTTTTACGCTTCGACCCCGTTGTTGATGCCGAGGGAAACTTTCTGTACTTCCTCCGAGAAGAAGTCGAGAGGATCGACGAACGAGCCGTTTTGCTTCATCGCGAAGTGCAGGTGACTTTCTTCCGCGAGTTCGGAGACCGAACTGTCACCGACGTTTCCGATCTTGTCACCGGCACTGACCGCGTTGCCGACTTTCAGACCGTTGACGGAGGCGGCATCGAGATTCTGATAGACAGAGAAGAGTCCGTTCCCGTGGTCGATCTCCACCGTTACACCGAGCATTGCGTCGTTCTTCACGGCGCTGACCGTGCCGTCCGTTACCGCAAAGACGGGAGCGTTCTCCTCGGTGGAAATGTCGATGCCCGTATGCATACGCCACTCACCGAGCGTGTCGGAGAACACGGGGACGGTCGTGGAGTGAGGCGTGAGGACGGTTCCGACGGCGGGAGATACGAACACGGGCGTTTTCTTCTGTTCGGGTGCGGGATCTTCCGTTTTCGGCGTTTCTTCGGCAGGCTTCTGCGTGTTGTTATTTTCGGGAAGTGTGACCGAGGGCGTTTTGCGGTTGTTTGCGGAAACCGTGCCGACGACGATCGCGGTGACGATGAGGATCATGATCACGACGGCGTAGAGAATCTTCTGAATTTTCGGTTGCTTTGAAAAATGAACTTTTTGTTCCATAAAAAATCCTTTCCTTTTTTGTACTCTGCCCATAGTCTTGACGGAAAGGGGAAAGATATTCACGAAAAAACGAAAAAGCATAAAAACCTTTTCGCGGTTGACAAAACCGCAATTCAAGTGGTATAATGAAAAGAAAAAAGGAGGGGATCCCATGCAACTGCCGGAAAACGTACTCACCTGTATTCGGCTTCTTGAAGAAAACGGTCATCGCGCCCACGTCGTCGGCGGATGCGTGAGAGATTTCTGCCTCGGCAAAGAACCCCACGATTTCGATATGACGACCGACGCGACACCCGACGAGATGCGCGAAGTGTTCCGCGGCTACCGGACGGTCGATACGGGGATTAAGCACGGAACGCTCACCGTCCTTGCGGGAGGAGAGCCTCTTGAGATCACCACGTGGCGTGTTGACGGCGAATATGCCGATCACCGCCATCCGCAGAACGTCGTCTTTACCAAATCGCTCACCGAGGATCTGAAACGGCGCGACTTCACCGTCAACGCCATGTGCTATTCGCCGAGCGAGGGACTGATCGACGAATTCGGAGGAAGAGAAGACCTTGCGGCGGGGATCATCCGTGCCGTCGGAGAACCCGAACGCCGTTTTGAGGAAGATGCGCTCCGCATCCTTCGCGCCCTCCGCTTTGCCTCCGTCCTCGGATTTTCCGTGGAGAAAGCCACGGCGGATGCCTTGCGGGAGAAAAAACAGCTTCTCGGAAGTGTCAGCGCGGAGAGAATCTTTTCCGAGTGGAAAAAACTTCTATGCGGAAATTCCGCCTCCCGCATCCTCTCGGAGTTTGCGGATGTGATCGAGGTGTTTTTGCCGGAAGCCGATGCCGCGCGTTTTCCGTCGCTTCCTGAAAACGGAGATTTTCTTCTGCGTTCCCTTTATCTGTTTGCCGGCGTCGAACGCGCCCCCGAACGGTATCTTGCCGCCTGTGACCGTCTGCGGACGGACAACGAAACCAAACGCCGCGGCATCGGGGTACTCTCTCATTTGACCGATTCGCTTTCTCTGTCGAAAACCGAGATCCTTCACATCCTTTTTGAAATTGAGAAAGACGATACGGAACTTCTCCTTGATCTGCGCGCCGCCCTCGGAAAAGGGAAGGGCGAAAAAGAGATCCTGCAAACCGTACTTGCTGAGCGGATCCCTTATCGGATCGCCGATCTTGCCGTCGGCGGCAAAGACCTTACCCAACGCGGCATCCGCGGAAAAGAAATCGGAGAAACGCTCAAAGACCTTCTTTTTGCCGTGATGGACGGGGAAGTGCCGAACGAAAAGGAAAAACTCCTTGCCGGTATCGCAAGAAAATGAATGGCTGGCTTTCAAAACTTGCAAAAAACGCCCCGAAACGGCGTTTTTTCTTTGCTCTTTCACCCTTTCTTGCTGAAAAAATGCGTTTTCTGAAATAAGTTAGTCAAAAAAACGGCATTTTTTTTGCAAAAATACGCAAATTATACTTGACACACTTTTATTATTATGATATAATTTTGACAGTTTGTTCAATTATTGAACACAAAAAGGAGAAAAATCATGAAAAGAATCTTTGCTCTGCTTCTTGCGCTCTGCCTCGTATTCTCCGTTGCAACTGTTCTTTCGTCCTGCGGTGATAAAGAAAATGTCATCGTTATCGGCGTTTACGAACCTGCTTCCGGTGATAACGGTGCCGGCGGTAAGAAAGAAACCCTCGGCGTAAAATACGCCAATTCCGTTAAGAACAAGGTTACCGTAAACGGTGTTGAATACACTGTTAAACTCGAAATCGTTGATAACCAGTCTTCCAACGATAAAGCAGTTTCCGCGGCTTCCGCACTTCTTGACAAAAAAGCAGTGGTAGCTCTCGGTTCCTACGGTTCCGGCGTTTCCATGGCTGCATCTCAGACCTTCAAAGACGGTGGCATCCCCGCAATCGGTATCACCTGCACCAACCCTCAGGTTACCGAAGGCAATGACCACTACTTCCGTGTTTGCTTCCTCGATCCCTTCCAGGGCACCGTCCTTGCAAACTATGCAAAGAACGAACTCGGCGCTACCAAGGCATACGTTCTTGCCTGCACCGGTTCCGACTATGACAACGGTCTTGCAAACTACTTCAACCAGGCATTTGGTTCCACCACCAACAACTTCCCCGCAAACACCGCAGACTTCACGAGCTACGTTCAGGCGGCTATTGATGCTGAAGCAGACGTAATCTTCTGCCCCGTATCCGTAAACTACGCACAGCTTATCATCGACGCGGCTCATGCACTTAACTTCCAAGGCACCATCCTCGGCGGTGATACCCTTGACGATAACATGGTCGTTGACGCTGCTGACAAAGCAGGCGACGTTCAGGTTCACATCACCACCTTCTATCAGGAAGGCGCAGCTCCCGAATTCGATAACGGCTTCAAGGCATGGCTCAACGCTAACCCCACGATGCTCCAGGAAAACGGCGGTAACGATATGGTTTCCGCAGTATCCGCAATGGGTTACGATGCATACATGACCGCACTCTACGCGATCGAACACGCA
>JAKSPH010000116.1 GCA_024404975.1 Clostridia bacterium
TCCCAGTGACCGGAAGTTTCCCAAAGGGTGCGGCGCATGATCTGGGGCGTCTGGATTTCGAGGTAGTCCCATTTGCGATGGACTTCACGCCAATAGTTGATCAGCGTATTGCGAAGTACCATACCTTTGGGAAGGAAGAAAGGCATTCCGGGGGCTTCGTCACGGAGTGCGAAGAGTCCCATTTCACGTCCGATCTTTCTGTGATCGCGGCGTTCTGCTTCTTCCTGCTGTTTGAGGTATTCGTCGAGTTCTTCCTGAGAACGGAACGCGATACCCTTGATACGGGTGAGCATCTTGTTGTTTTTATCGTTCTTCCAATATGCACCGGACTGACCGAGGATCTTGAACGCTTTGAGCGCTTTGGTGTAGCAGAGGTGAGGTCCTACGCACATATCGATGTATTCACCCTGCGTGAAGAAACTGATCTGTGCTTCTTCGGGCAGATCGGCGATATGCTCGACTTTGTACTTTTCTCCGCGATCTTCCATCAGTTTGATGGCTTCTTCGCGAGGAAGAACACTCGCGCGGATGGGGAGGTTCTCTTTCACGATCTTTTTCATCTCGGCTTCGATCTTCAAAAGGTCTTCATCCGTCAGTTTGACATCGCCGAGGTCGATATCATAGTAGAATCCTTTTTCATTGGCAGGGCCGTAACCGAAATCGGCATTGGGATACAGACGCTTTACCGCCTGTGCCATAATATGAGCGGCGGTGTGGCGAAGAATATGGAGTTCTTCATCCTGCGCACATTCGCCGACGGTACCGTTTGCGTAAACGACTTTCATTTTTATATCTCCTTGAATTTTGATGCAAAAAATAAAACCCTTGGCAGTTTCCTGTCAAGGGTGTAAGTACACGGTTCCACCTTGAGTTTCACTCAAAACCCTTAACGCGGGGGACGGCGATGCTTACTGAATTTCGGCACGCGGCTCCGGAACGGTCTTCCCTCCCGCATGGTCAAAGAAACTTTCAGCCGCGGTTTCTTTCTCTGCGTGACTTTATCGGGGGTACTCTTTCCTTCATTGCTTTTCAACCGTTAGTATAACACGGTTTTTCCGGTTTGTCAAGTGTTTTTATTTAAGAAAGGTAAAACCGTCATCCGTTACGGTAAAATCGGCGGAATAATATGCCTTCATGGCTTGAACGCCCGCGAGTACGTCGGCTCTGTGACCGGTTTCCACGGCACTGTGCATGGCAAGTTGCGGGAGTCCGATATCGACGGTCGGGATGCTGACCTTGGTATCGGAGATCGAGCCGAGCGTGGAGCCGCCGGGCAGGTCGGCGCGGTTGTAGTAGATCTGCGAGGGAACGTCGGACTTGCGGAGGATCTCCGAGAACAGAGCAAAGGAGAGTGCGTCCGTCGCGTAATGCTGTGCCATATTGTACTTGATCACGACACCGCCGCCGAGTACGGGCGCATGGTCGGGATCGGAATATTCGGGATGATTCGGATGCTTGGCGTGAGCATTGTCGGCACTGACGGAGAAACTGTCGGAAAGCAGGTTCGCAAGGTTCTCGCCGCCGATACGCGAAAGAGTGTCCGAAAGGAAGGTCGATGCCGCTCCCTGCTTGGTTTCCGAACCGACTTCTTCGTTGTCAAAGAGGGCGAGAACGGGGATCCTGCCCGTCGGCTCGGCTTCAAGAAAGCCTTTCAGACAGGAATAGACACACGCGAGGTCGTCGAGGCGGGGCGAGAGTATGAACTCATCGGAGTCGCCGAAGGTGCGGACACCGTCGCGGACGAACACGGAAAGATCGTAGGAGATCACATCCTCCGGACGGGCGCAGGCTTCCTTTGCGATCAGCGCGGAAAATCCGCCGGTTGCGGTTTTAGCGGAATAGAGGGGGAGCAGATCGACCGCGGGATTGAATTTCGCGCCGTCGTTGACCGCGCGGTTGAGATGAATAGCGACGCTCGGAATGACAAGCAAGTCGCGATCGACGGAAATCAGACGTGTTTTCGCACCGCTCTCCGTGCGGACGAGAACCCGCCCTGCAACGGACAGAGGACGATCCAACCAAGTGTAATAGATGCTGCCACCGTATTTTTCGGTTTCAAGCACGGTATAGGCGCCGGCGGCGATCTTCTCCGACGTGCTTTTTACGCGGAAATTCGGCGTGTCGGTGTGTGCCGCGGAAACGGAGAATCCCCTGCCCTCACTGCGGTAGACAAAAGCGATCACGGAAGTTCCGTTCCTTACGGTATAATACTTTCCGCCGTCGGTCAAAGGCGCGTTTGTGAGTTTTTCGAATCCTGCGGATCCGAGCATATTCACGACCGTCTGCACCGTATGGAACGGCGAAGGACAGTTTTTGATAAAATCAGACAATTCTTCTATGAGTTGCATGGGCGATCTCCTTGGTTTTGATACGTTTATTTTACCCCGCGGCGGGCAAAATGTCAATAAATCTCTTGAAAAAAACACTGTCATATGGTAAAATAAAAAACGAAAAACTTCCGATCGAAAGGAAAATCAAAATGGTAACAAAAAAACGCCTTGCAGCCTACGCAAGACTTATCGTAAAAACGGGTGTCAACGTCAAGCGCGGACAACTCGTCATCATCCGTGCCGATCTCGATCAGCCGGAATTTGTGAAAATGGTAGCGGACGAAGCATACCGCGCCGGCGCCCGCCGCGTACTCGTCGACTGGGTGTATCAGCCCCTTGAAAAATCCGATTATCTGTACGCATCTGCCGAGGAACTCGGCACGGTGCAGAGTTTTGAAAAAGAACGTTGGGAATATCAGGCGGAAACTCTCCCCTGCAAGATCTATCTTTTGAGCGAAGATCCCGACGGACTTGTCGGCGTAGATCCCGCAAAGATGGCGGAAGTCGGAAAAATGCGT
>JAKSPH010000117.1 GCA_024404975.1 Clostridia bacterium
TCATGTTGTTCAATTTTCAATGATCGATTTTCTGCCCGGACTTTTCAAGCATTCTTTCAAAGTCGGCTTGCCTATTATACTACACTTTCCGTGAATTGTCAAGGGGTTTTTCAAACTTTTTTCGTTTTTTTCAAACATTCTTCCTATTTCGGCTTTCCTTTATTATTTAAATAGGAAGCATTCGCTCTCACAAAACGTCCCGATGCGGCATACTCTCTATCAGGCGAAAAATTAAGGAAATATCTCTTGACAACCGTGCCTCGGTGTGTTATACTCTATCTCGCTAAATTTATCAACCCGGGAGTTATGTATGAAGTTATACGATGAACTTTATTTTGAAATCAACGTCGAAGGATTGAAATCCGAACTCAAGAAGTTCGTGCGTTTCCTCAAATCCGGCGAACTTGAAGACTTTTTTGAAGTGTCCGGCGATTACATCTGCTACGATGACGAATATGCCGAAAAGGCAGATACCGAAGAAACCTCTCTGATCTTCACCAACGATGATCTCGGAGTGGAGATCGACGAATTCAATCCCGAAGAATTCCTCGAAGTATTCTGCAAAGCGGGAAAGAACCTCACTCTTTCCGGTCATCTCTACGACATCGACGATGAAGAATACGAATTCACGAGTGCCGCCGGCGACGACGGATTCGAGAACGCGCAGGGCGACAAGAAGTTCAATGACGAACTCGATGAAGCCGCCGACGCGGAAGAAGAGGACGAAGAATGACAGAAACCGCGGGAGTGATCCCGCGGTTTCATTCTTTTTATGAGGGGAAACCCGTTTTCTTGACAGAATGAGAATATTGTGCTATACTATTGTCATATCCTATCAAAGAGGTATTGAAAAATGATCCGGAAGTTAAAAGATTTTCCTTGGGGCTATCTTCTCTTTGCTCTTTTGCTCGGCGGCACGGGTGCGTGCTTCCTCGCTTTTTCCGAAAATGAACTTCTGCCGACGGCGATCCTGATCGTCGGAATCCTGCTGACCGTCTTTTCCATCCTGTACGGCGTGCTTTCCCTCTCAAAGAAAGATCGCAGTGTCCGTTTCTTCCTCCGCATGGTCTACACGGGACTTGCGCTCATCGGCGGTATCGTCACGATCGTGTTCAACGACGCGGCTGTGGAAACGGTCGTCGCTCTCGTCGGTCTGCTCCTCGTCGTGGACGGTTCCTTCAAACTTCAGACCGCCATTCATCTGAAACGTTATCACTCCTTCTTCTGGTGGCTGATGGTCGTATGTGCCGTCCTGCCCATTCTCGGCGGTTTCTTCCTCTCCAAATATTACGGAGCCGCCGCGGAATCCGATCAGACGCTCTCGATCCTGCTCGGACTTACCGTCGTGATCGACGCGCTCGGAAACCTGCTCACCGCGTTCGCGCAACCGTATATTGAAAAATCCGTCCGCAACGACGTACTCCAGGCGGATACTCTTCCCGAAAAGAAGGATTCTCAATCATGAAGATCACCCCTGTATTCCCAAAAAACTTTCTGCAAAACGTTCTTTCCGCCGTCCTCTGTCTTCTCATCGGTATCGGATTTGTATTTTCGTTCATCGGTTTTGAACTCGTCAGCATCATCTGCGGCGCACTCGTATTTCTCTACGGTCTGTGCCGACTGATCCTCGTCGTGAGATACCGTGCGGAAATGACGCTTCCCTTCGCCTTTGTCGGCGGATTCTGCTATTCCATCCTGCTCTGTGTCGCCGGCGTGCTGATGGTCTTTAACGCCGAAGGCACGGTACGGCTTTTCGCTCTGATCGTCGGTCTGTATCTGATGATCAAAGCCGGATTCTCGCTCATCATGCTGGCATTCTCCTCCATCGGTGCCGCAACGCAAGGTTCTGACTTCTGGTTCGCGCTGGTCGTAAGTGCCATCACGTTTGCTCTCGGTGTGTTCCTCACTGTTTCCCCCGAAAACGCGCTCCGTGCCGCCGCGATCCCCGTCGGAATTCTGATGATCCTGCAGGGTGCGAAAGATCTCTATATCCGCCGTTTCCGCACGGAAAAGCCCGAACAAACCGACGGTTACATCGAAGCGGACTTTGAGGACAAAACGGACAAAAACTGATCCTTTCAAAGCAAAAAGACTGCGATTTACATCGCAGTCTTTTTTATTGTCTTTCTTATCTGCCGATTCTGTTGATGACGAGTTTTTCTTTGATCGCTTCGATCGCCACGCGGTAACGTGCGCTCTCCCAGAAGAATTCGTCGCCGTAGTAAGCAAGCATACGGTTCTTCAGTTCCTCGATCGCCGCATTGTACGCTTCGTCGGAATCGTAGTTGTCACGGTCGTAGGTTTCGTCGGAATCGACGTAGGAATCGAGATATTCCTGAATGATGGAATCGTGAAGTGTCTGAAGTTCGGCATCGGCGGGAATGACACCCGTTCCGCGAGCGACGGCGAAGAACACGATCTTTTCCTTGACGGTGTCCTCTGCTCTGCTTCTCAAAACGCTCTGATAATCACCCTTGGCGTCAAGTCCGACCATGGCGCTTGCGAAAGTATCGAAGTCGTAAGTCGTACCGTAGTAGTCGCAGTAGGTGTTGTAATCTTTGTTGAGGTTGGAGAGAAGGTTCTGATACTCGGTCGTTACCTCGCTCTCGGGGAGTTTCTTGAACTGTGCGGAGGTGAGGAGTTTTTTTATAGCGGCATCGTAGACCGCGGAGGTGTATTCTTCGTTATACGTGTCCT
>JAKSPH010000118.1 GCA_024404975.1 Clostridia bacterium
TAGAAACCTCTTAATCCGCAAAGAGCGGGGTCGAAAGATATCTGTCACCGGTATCGGGGAGAAGAACGACGATGGTCTTTCCCTCGTTTTCGGGACGTTTCGCAAGTTGGATCGCCGCGTAGGTAGCGGCACCGGAAGAAATACCGACGAGAACTCCTTCTTTTTTACCGATCAGTTTGCCTGTGGCAAAAGCGTCTTCGTTCGCGACAGGAAGTATCTCGTCGTAAACTTTTGTGTTCAAAACGTCGGGAACGAACCCTGCGCCGATGCCCTGGATCTTGTGGGCACCCGCCACACCCGTGGAGAGGACGGCAGACGTTGCGGGTTCGACGGCAACGACCTTCACGCCGGGGATCTTTGTTTTCAGATACTCGCCGACACCCGTTACGGTTCCGCCCGTGCCGACACCGGCGACAAAGAAGTCGACGGCACCGTCGGTGTCCTCATAGATTTCGGGACCGGTGGTGGTAAAGTGGGCTTTGGGGTTCGCCTTGTTGACAAACTGTCCGGGGATGAAACTGCCGGGGATCTCTTTTGCAAGTTCCTCCGCTTTGGCGATCGCGCCTTTCATGCCTTTCGCCCCTTCGGTCAAAACGAGTTCCGCGCCGTATGCTTTCATCAACTGACGGCGCTCAACCGACATGGTTTCGGGCATAACGATAATGATCCGGTACCCTCTCGCGGCGGCAACGGAAGCAAGTCCGATACCGGTGTTTCCGGAAGTGGGTTCGATGATCACGGAATCGGGTTTCAGAATTCCCTGCGCCTCGGCATCGTCGATCATCGCCTTCGCAATTCTGTCCTTGACAGATCCGGCGGGATTGAAATATTCGAGTTTTGCCAGGATGCGGGCTTTGAGTCCGAGTTCTTTTTCAATATGCGTCAATTCAAGAAGCGGGGTTTTGCCGATCAGTTGATCTGCGGAAGTGTAAATCGTAGCCATGTTTTTTTCCTCTTTTTCTTTTGATGGCTTTATTATACTCCGCAAACCCTACTTTGTCAATAGGTTTTGTATATTTATTTCAAAAAAACCGGGAGCGGTGGTAAATCCGCTCCCGTGGATTGAGTTTTTCCTCAGAAAATGAGTTCCGGCTGATCAGATATTGATCCCCTGACTGTTGTTTCCGTTCACAAGATCGGCAAGCGTGATGCCGTCGAGATACTCGTCAATGACCTTTTGCAGTCCCGTCCACATGGGCAGAGTCAGACACTCCGCACACCGCGGGCAGGTGTTGACCGACTCACCGAGGCAGGAAACCGGCGCAAGGCTCCCTTCCGTCGCACGGAGGATCTCGCCTACCGTATATTCCGACGGATCCTTGACAAGTCCGTAACCGCCGCCGAAGCCGCGTGAAGTACGGAGAAGCCCCGATCGGTTCAGCACGGGTATGATCTGTTCAAGATACTTTTTCGAAATGTCCTGACGCTCGGCAATATCTTTGAGCGCGATCAGTCCCTCACTGCGGTGGGCGGCAAGGTCGATCATCATGCGGAGTGCGTATCTTCCTCTCGTGGAAATCATAAAAACGTCCTCTTTTCTTTTTCCCTATTATACCATATGTTTCGTAGGTTTTCAAGCGGGAAGGCGAAAAAGGAAATCATTTACCGCTGTCGCCGTAGTTGGAAAGCACGCGGGCGGAGGGATCCTTGACGTCGCATCCCTGCCACTCCTTGTTGGGCATCCAGAAATCGGCGACCATTGCCGCCTGTCCGGGATAGTATTTCTCAAAGATCTCGCGGTAGAGGAGAGATTCCTTGGTAAACGGCTGGGAGAACGCGTACGCTTTTCTTTTCTCCTCGAACTGTGCGTCGGTATATTTCGTTTCAGCATACTCTTTGAGATCGTCGACCATCGAATGTCCGACGGCATCGGAAAACGCCGCTTTTTCGCGCATCAGAATATCATAAGGAAGATAATCCCCCTCAAAGGCGTGGCGGAGAAGGTATTTCCCCTTGCCGTAAGTGTTGATTTTGAGGGCGGGATCGACCGCCATGACGTATTCCACGAAATCGAGATCGCCGAACGGAACGCGCGCTTCGAGCGAATTGGAGGAAATGCAACGGTCGGCGCGAAGAACGTCGTACATATGAAGTTCGCGGATGCGCTTTTCCGATTCCTTCTGGAATGCCGCGGCATCGGGCGCAAAGTCGGTGTACTTATAACCGAAGAGTTCGTCCGAGATCTCACCCGTCAGAAGAACGCGGATGTCCGTGTTCTCATGAATGTAACGGCAGAGGAGGTACATTCCCATGCTCGCGCGGATGGTCGTGATGTCGTACGTTCCGAGAATATAAATGACTTCTTCAAGCGAAGACAGTACCTGTTCTCTCGTCATATACACTTCGGTGTGATCGCTGCCGATATAATCGGCGACCTGTTTTGCGTATTTGAGGTCGATCGCATCTTTTTCCATACCGATGGCAAAGGTGCGAATCGGCTTTTTGCTCTTTTTCTGCGCGATGGCGCAGACGAGAGAGGAATCCAGACCGCCGGAGAGCAAGAATCCGACTTTGGCATCCGCGACAAGGCGTTTTTCCACACCCGCAACGAGTTTTTCTCTGATGTTGCGGCAGACATCTTCAAGACCGTCTTTGAGGACGGTTTGCGGCTCCTCGATCTGTCGGTAGCAGACAAATCTTCCGTCTTTGTAATAGGGTCCCGGCGGGAACGGCATGAC
>JAKSPH010000119.1 GCA_024404975.1 Clostridia bacterium
ATTCTACGAAATGCCTTTTTATTTCGTGTCCATTGCCTTGGGTTCACTTCAAAAAACATAGCACTTTTTAATTATGAAAAGTATTGTTTACAAAATATTGCCCATGGTCGGCAGGCGGAGATCGTCTTCCTGACCGAGTTCGGCGATCCGGCGGCGTTCCTTACGGTAGTCGGAAGGGGAGAATCCGGTGAATTTCTTGAAGTACCGCGAGAAGTAATACAGGTCGCGGAATCCGCAGAGCATCGCGATACGGCTGATGCTGTCCTCCTCTCCCGCGTCCAGCATTTCCATGGCGGCGGAGAGCCGGATGAAGAGCAGATAGCGGTGGACGGGGATGCCCGTGTATTTCTTGACGGCGTCGCTGATGTAGTTGGGGTGCAATCTGAATTTCGCGCCGATCTCCTCGTTCGTGATATCGCGGGCGAAGTTCTCACGCAGGTAGTTCAGAACGCGGACGGGAAGTTCCGGCGCGCCGTGGGTGTACGCCGTGCAGAGCGTTCTCCCCGCGGTCAGAAGAACGTCGAGAAGCACCGCGTTCATCCGCGCCTGATAGAACGTCGATTTGACGGCGTATTCCTTCTCCAGAGTCAGCATTTCTTCCGCAAGTCCCGCCATATTTTCCAACAGGACGGAGGAACCGAACGCGGGAAGGTCCTCGAATTCCACGTTCTCGAAGATCAGAGCGGGATTGTAGGTTTCGTTGCGCATGAAGCCGATCGGACGGTCGAATTCCGCGAAATTCTGCGTGAAATCGAAATTGACGGCAATATACGTCGCCGAGTGCTTCTGACTGAGCAAACGGTATTTGACACCGGCACGGATAAAGAGCAGAGAACCCTGCTTTAACGTATAGACGCGCTCATCGACGCGGATGGAGCCGTCGCCGACCGCCGTGTAGAACAGACGGCAGTCACGCGGGATCGCATCGGGATATTCCGCTCCGTCGTCCACGATGAGATAACGGGCGTAGCGCACAAACGGTCTGATGTCCGTGAATTTCATAAAAATCTCCTCTGATGCGAAAAAATCTGTAATTTGTGCAAATAACGGTGTTTTCGCTATTGATTATAACACAATTTTATGGTAAAGTAAATAGAAAAAACAAAACGGAGCAATTATTATGAAACCGATGAAGAATATTACTCTTGAAATCAGTCTGAAGCCTTTCCGCGAAACGACGGACGAGGCGATCGAAAAGGTATGCCGCGAAGTGTTCCTGCAATGGCGGCAACTCGTCAAGGACGCCGAATGTGTGAGCGTGATGCTCTGGGCATCGGACGGCTCGGAGATCCTCGAATACCGCGGAGATCTGAACGAGAAATTCGAGTGGGCGTACCTTCTCGGAACGGCGAACGGCGCGGTCGAAGCCAAGCATTTCGACCGTGATCCGAACGGCACGGGACTTCACACGCGCCCCTACTTCTACATGAAAAATCCCCCCGTTATGACCTACGGGATCCTCAAAAAGATCGTTTCGGAGTTCAAACGGCAAGGTCATCTCATCCTCGGCGAGGACAAAAAAATCCGTGTCGGCGAGACCTTCGATATCGGACCGGAATTTGCCGTTTCCGACTTCAAATACAAGCGCCACAACGAGATCTGCGAGGGTGCGGCGTTCGGTATGAAGGGTTCCACCATCAGCGCGACGACCTTCCTCCACGCGGATGAACTCTCCTACGCCGGATTCCCCGACGGTATTCCGGAAGGCACGCCGTTCGGCACCTTCTTCGGCAGACAGTGTCAGGTTTTCCTGCCCGACATGGGATTTGATTACATTTGGTTTTCCAACGGTCTCGGCTTCGGACGCGACGTCTGGTCGAGCCTCGGCGCCATCTTTGACGGCGAAACCTTCCACACCGAAAACATTAAAAACGTCAAACAGGCGGTGGTCGATTTCTGGACGTATTTCCGCAAAGAATGTCCCGATTACCCCATCGAAACGCGAGGCACGAATATGTCCCTCGGCATCGACTGTTCCACGGACGGCGTTCCGCTCAAAATGATCTATGACACCGTTCCCGGCATCCTTCCGCCTCCGAACTCTCCGTGGGCGGCATTGGACGGCGACTTCGGTCTTGAACTCATGGGTTATATGTCCCGTGTTGCCGAAGTGCCGAACGACGAATATCTGTTCCGCTACTACATCCACGATCCGTGGTGGGTGAACTCGCCCTGGTACGATCGCTACAACAATCAGCCCCACGATATTTATCTGCCGCTGGCGTGCGCGAGAATCGACAAAAACGGCGAGGTCAAAGCCCCAACGCATATGAGTTTGCTTTCCATCGACACCTCGTTCGGCAAACTGCCGGATTCGTGCGCGAATGAAACGATCCCCCACCTGCTCCGCGGTCTGAAAGAGATGCCCGACGAGCCTTCTCCCGCCGTTTGGGTGTACCCGTTCCGCGAGTATTCGGACGCTACCTCCGCCGAGGAACTCCGCGCCATGTACAACGAGGATTGGTTCATCCGCGGTGCCGTGAACTGCGCGTTCCCGCTCTCCACCGTTACGTCGACGGATTCTTTCCTTTGTCAGAATAAAAATATATATCGCGCATCCGTGCTGATCACGGCCGTACCTTACGCGGGAAGCGAGTTTGAAAAACAGATCGTCGGCTACGAGAAAGCGGGAAAGAAAGTGATCTTCTACGGCGCTATCGG
>JAKSPH010000012.1 GCA_024404975.1 Clostridia bacterium
AACGCATCCTCTCCCTCAGTCTCTCCGTTGCCGTGGCGGCAACCGCGGCCCTCTCCCTCACTTCCTGCGGGAAGAAAACCTACGTCGTCGGCATCTGCCAGCTTGTTCAGCATCCGGCACTTGACGCCGCGACCAAAGGTTTCAAAGACGCTCTGATCGAAGAATTCGGTGATAGCATCACCTTCGACGAGCAGAACGCATCCAACGACTCCGGCACCTGCTCCACGATCGTAACGAGTTTCGTATCCAAGAACGTCGATCTGATCATGGCAAACGCCACCCCCGCTCTTCAGGCAGCGTACAACGGCACGACGACCATTCCGATCCTCGGCACGTCCATCACGGAATACGGCGTTGCCCTCGAACTGCAGAACTTCAACGGCACCGTCGGCAATAACGTGTCCGGTACTTCCGATCTTGCCCCGCTCGACCAGCAGGGTGAAATGATCCTCGAACTGTTCCCCGACGTGCAGAAGGTCGGACTTCTGTTCTGCTCCGCCGAACCCAACTCCCTCTACCAGGTAACCGTTATGGAACAATTCCTTCAGGCTCATAACGTAACGACCGCCCGCTACACGTTCAGCGACACCAACGACGTAGCAGCCGTAACGACCGCCGCCGCTACTGCCTGCGACGTACTCTATATCCCCACCGATAACACTGCCGCTTCCTGCGCTGAAACCATCGGTGCCATCGTCCGCGAGAAACACGTTCCCGTCGTTGCCGGCGAAGAGGGCATCTGCTCCGGCTGCGGTGTGGCATCTCTCTCCATCAGCTACTACGATCTCGGTGTAACGACCGGCAAAATGGCAGTCAAGATCCTGAAAGGTCAGGCAAAGGTTGCCGAAATGCCCATCGAATACACCTCGGCAAAGAAGGTTTACAACGCTGAGATCTGCGAAGAACTCGGCATCACTGTTCCTTCGACCTACACCCCCATCTCCAAATAATAATACGAAACAGAGGATTTCACCGTGTTGAACTATCTTTCGGCACTGCCGGGTGCGGTCGCCCAGGGCTTGATCTGGGGACTTATGGGACTCGGCGTATTCATCACTTATAAGGTTCTCGACATTGCCGATCTTACTGTGGACGGTACACTTTGCACGGGAGCCGCCGTCTTTTCCGTTGCCATGATCGCCGGTGTCAATCCGTGGATCTCTCTGATCCTCGCGATCCTGTCCGGCCTTGCCGCCGGTGCGCTGACCGGAGTATTTCACATCTGTCTTGGGATTCCCGCCATTTTAGCGGGAATTCTGACCCAGATGATCCCCTGGTCCGTCAACTTGAAGATCCTCGGCAAGCCCAACGTGTCCATTTCCTTCCGCACGTACCCCGTTCTTCTGTCGCTCTCCAATCCGCCCCGTGCCATTCTCGTCGGCGTTCTTTTCGCGGCGGGCGTGATCGCGATGCTGTATTGGTTCTTCGGAACGGAACTCGGCGCCTCCGTCCGCGCGACCGGAAGCAACCCCGTTATGTGCCGTGCGCAGGGCATCAATACCAATATGACGAAGATCCTCGGTCTTTCCCTCTCCAACGGTATCGTTGCTCTCTCCGGCGCTCTGCTCTGTCAGTATCAGGGCTTCACGGACATCAATATGGGACGCGGTGCCGTCGTTACGGGACTCGCCGCCGTCGTCATCGGCAGTGCGATCGTCAACAAACTGTCCCTGAACTTCGCCGTCAAACTCGCCGGTGTGTTCTTCGGTGCCATCCTGTACTTCCTTGTCTATCAGACCGTCATCTTCATCGGTCTTGACAGCGACCTTCTGAAAATGCTCTCCGCGCTCGTCGTAACGGTATTCCTCGGCACGCCTTACGTCAAGAAGGAACTCTCCAAAGCCGGAAGCATCAGAAAAGGAGGAAATTCCCGTGCTTGAACTGATCAACGTAACCAAAACCTTCCATAAAGGAAGCATTGACGAAAAGATCGCACTCAATCAGTTGAACTTCACGCTCCGTGACGGGGAATTCGTTACGGTCATCGGAAGTAACGGCGCGGGAAAATCCACGATGCAGAACGCCATCTGCGGCTCGTGGCTGCCCGATTCGGGAAAGATCCTGCTCGACGGCACGGACATCACTCTCCTGCCCGAACACCGCCGTGCCAAATACCTCGGCAGAGTATATCAGGATCCCATGATGGGAACCGCCGCAAATATGCAGATCGAAGAGAACCTCGCCCTTGCCGCCCGCCGCGGAAAGAAAAAGAGCCTGTTGCCTCTCATTCGCAAAGGCGAGCGTGAACAGTACGTAAAGCTCCTCTCCCGCCTCGGTCTGGGGCTGGAAAACCGCCTCTCCGCCAAAGTCGGTACGCTCTCCGGCGGTCAAAGGCAGGCGCTCACGCTTCTGATGGCGACCATGCAGCATCCGAATCTGCTCCTGCTCGACGAGCATACGGCGGCACTTGATCCCAAGACCGCCGCCAAGGTCATGGAACTGACCGAATCGCTGGTCCATGAGAACAACATCTCCACTCTGATGATCACCCACAACATGAAAGACGCCATCCGCTACGGTGACCGTCTTATTATGCTCCACGCGGGAAAGATCATCCTTGACGTTTCGGGAGAGGAGAAAAAGAACCTGACCGTCCCCGACCTTCTCGCGAAGTTCTCGGAAGCGGCAGGCGAAGAGTTCGCCGGCGATAAGGCGATCCTCTCGTAAAAAACAGCAAACGAAAACCGCAGGAACGCTCCTGCGGTCTTTTATGAAAAACGGATTCTTTTCCGCAGCCTATGGACATTTCTCCTCAATCGTGTTATAATTTAGAAAACAATTGCCGATTCGGGAGGAAACGCCATGCTTTTCAATCAGGTCAACGATATCCGTCTTGCCACCGACACCTATTTTCTCGATGAAACGTCCGAATTTACCATGAAGGGAATGCTCGATAAGGCAGTGCGCTTTGTCGAGCGTTTTCAACTTCTCGATCCCGCCCACTGGCGCAGATTCGTCCGTCAGTTCGAGGAGAGAACCGACTCCGACAACCACGGTTGGCGCGGTGAGTTCTGGGGAAAGATGATGCGGGGTGCCGCCTTCACCTACGCTACCACGAAAAACGAAAAACTCTACGCCGTGCTTCGTCAGACGGTCATCGACATGATGAACACCGCCGATGACGACGGCAGAATTTCGTCCTACCGCAGAGAAGACGAGTTCTCCGGCTGGGACATCTGGTGCCGTAAATACGTGCTTCTCGGTATGCAGTACTTCCTTGAAGTCTGCCCCGAAGAGGATCTCGGCAAACGGATCCTCGATTCGATGAAAAAACAAGCCGACTATCTTCTCGCCCGCATCGGCGACGGGGAAGGGCAGGTGCCGATCACGAGTTGCTCTCAATGCTGGCGCGGTCTGAACTCCTCTTCCGTGCTGGAACCCATGGTTCGCCTGTACGACCTCACCGGCGAGAAAAAGTATCTCGACTTCGCCGGACATATCGTGCGCCACGGCGGAACCTCCATCGCCGACGTATTCAAGATCGCGATGGACGACATCGCATATCCCTATCAGTATCCGGTCACCAAGGCGTACGAAATGATCTCCTGTTTTGAGGGACTGCTCGAATTCTACCGCGTGACGGGCGAAGAAAAGTACAAAAACGCCGTCGTGAACTTTGCGAAGAAGGTCGCCGAATCCGACATCACCGTGATCGGAAGCGCCGGATGCACCCACGAACTCTTCGACCACTCGGCACTCCGTCAGACCGACACCGAGTATCAGGGCATCATGCAGGAAACCTGCGTGACCGTCACCTGGATGAAGTTCTGTATGCAACTCCTGCTTCTCACGGGCGACAGCCGATTTGCCGACGCGTTCGAACAATCCGCGTATAACGCCTACCTCGGCGCGTTCAACACCGACAAGAAAGTCAGCCCGAAGATCCTGCAATCTCACCCCGAAGCCATTACGGAAGCCCTGCCGTTCGACAGTTACTCTCCGCTCCTTCCCGGTGTGCGCGGTGAGAGTGTCGGCGGTTTGCAGATGATGAAAGACCGCCACGTCTACGGCTGCTGCGCTTGTATCGGCTCCGCCGGTGTCGGAATGTTCCGCAAAGTCGCCGTAATGAAATATAAGGAAGGTCTTGCGCTCAACCTCTACGAGCCGTTCACCTGCCGTACGGAAGCGATCGCGGGGGTTCCTCTGACGCTCACCTGCACGACTTCCTACCCAAAGAACGGAAAGATCGTCTTTACCGTTTCGCCCGATGCCCCCGCCTCGTTCGGCATCCGTCTGCGTATTCCCGCGTGGAGTGAAAAGACCTCGATTGCCGTGAACGGCGAGAAGATCGCCCCCACTGCCGGTTACACCGAGATCGTCCGCGAGTGGAAAGCCGGCGACCGCATCGAACTCTCGCTCGATATGCGAGCCCGCGTCATCCGCCCCGTCCGCTACGGCACGGACGAGATCCATAACGAAGTGTATTGGCAGGGAGATTTCATCATTCCGAAAGTCGTAAAACAGTCCCCCGATGCCCTCCGTCACATCGCGCTTCGCCGCGGTCCCATCGTTCTCGCGAAGGAAAACCGCCTCGGTGAAAGCGCCGCGGAGCCGGTCGACATCGCCTGCGACAAAAAAGGATTCGTGAAACTCGCCCCCGCAGCGAAAAAGATCCCCTTCACCCACACCGTCGCGTTCGAAGTTCCCGAAAAGGACGGCACGTCCTTCACCGTCGTCGACTACGCCTCGGCGGGAAAGACCTGGAGCGAGGAATCCTCGGTTGCCGCCTGGTTCAACACGAAAAACGACGAGTCCGCAAGATAAGCAGCGACAAAAACAGGCAGAGAATTTTCATCTCTGCCTGTTTTATTTTTTATTTCAGCCGTTCCAGAAGCCGGAGAAGGAAGTGCCACGTCCGCGCCGTCGAGGAGATCGGCAACCGCTCGTCGGGGGTGTGGATCCCGATCAGATCGGGACCGAAGGAGATGCAGTCGAGATCCGCGATCTTCTCGGAAAATACGCCGCATTCCACACCGGCGTGGATCGCCGTGAACAGGGGTTCCTCGCCGTATTCCGCACGGTACGTGTCACTGACGGCACGGCGCAAGGCGGATTCACTGCGGTATTCCCACGCGCCCGTGATGCTTGAAACTTCCGTGCACGCGCCGAAAGTGTGAGCGAGGCAACGGATCTTGCCGATGAGGTCGTCCCTCTGCGAATTGATGCCGGAACGGATCATGGTGCTCAGCATGACACCGCCGTCCTCCTCCCGGATGATGCCGAGGGAGAGAGAAGTCTGCACAAGTCCCGGAACGTCAGCGCTCATCGTCTGCACACCGTTAGGGACGGTATAGAGGAAACCGACGATGCCGTCGGTCGTTTTTTTATCGAAAGGAAGGGTGCCCGAAGCGCAGGGAAGCACGTTTACGTACAGGTCGGGATCGGGCAGACGGAACTCGTTTTTGATCTTCCCGGCGATCTCCGAAACAGAGGCTCTGACCGCCTCGGCGTCCTCCGCCGCGACAAGCGCCGTGCATTCTCTCGCAATGGCGTTCGTCTTGGTGCCGCCGGTGATCCCGATCAGCCGGATCGGCGCGGATTCCGCAATTTTGTAAAGAATTCTTCCCATAACGAGGTTCGCGTTGGCTTTTCCCTCGTGGATCTGTTCCCCCGAATGACCGCCGCGAAGTCCGCCGACGGTGAGTTTCAGCACTTCTTTTCCGAACGGTTCTCTGTCGCCACGGAAGGTGCAGGACACCTGTGCCGAACCCGCGCAACCGACGGTAAAGGTCTTTTCGTCCTCGGAATCGAGATTGATGAGAATTCCGGATTTGAGGTCGGACGTGTCAAGTGCTTTCGCGCCGAGCATCCCGACTTCCTCGTCGGCGGTAAAGACACATTCAAGGGCAGGGTGGGCGAACTCTTTTCCGTCGAGCAGGGCGAGCATCATGGCGACGGCAATGCCGTTGTCCGCACCGAGCGTAGTCCCCCGCGCGCCGATGCAATCGCCGTCAATGAAGAGGTCAAGCCCCTCGGTCAGCATATCTTTCCCGCAATCCGGCGCCGTTTCGGCAACCATGTCGATATGCCCCTGGAGCATCACGGTGGGGGCGTTTTCGTATCCCGGTGCCGCCTCTTTTCTTATGACGACGTTGTTCGCGCCGTCCTGCCGGCAGGCAAGCCCTCTCGCCTGTGCAAACGCCACGAGCCGGTCGCTCAGCGCTTTCGTGTGATACGAGCCGTGCGGAACGGCGCAGATCTCTTCAAAAAAGCGGAACACCGCTTCGGGGTTTTTCCCCGCGAGTATGCGTTCTCCTTCATTTTCTGCCATGCGTTTTTCCCCCGATCGTTTTTTGTTTATTATAACACGTTCCGCGTGAAGAATCAATACCCGAAAGCCGTATGTTTTCGCTTGAACCTGCCATCGGATGAAAGCGGACTCCGTACGAAAAATAACGCAAAAACCGCAGGATCCATGCCGGAAACGGCGGATCCTGCGGTTGCTTTTTTCTGCCCGATACGGGACGTTTCAGGAGCGGCTCACGCCGACGATGCGGTCGATCTTTGCCAGTTCTTCTTCGTCAAACGCCGTGTTTTTGACAGCACCGATGTTGTCCAGCACCTGTTCGGGACGGGAAGCCCCGATCACGACGGAAGAAACCGCGCTGTCTTTGAGATCCCACGCGAGCGCCATTTGTGCAAGGGTCTGTCCGCGGTTTGCCGCCACCTCGTTCAGCGCGGCGACCTTTTCGATCTTTTCGGGCGTGATGGACGTTTCTTTCAGAAATCTGCCGTCCGTGCGGACTCGGCTGTCCGCAGGGATCCCGTGCAGATAGCGGTCGGTCAGAATTCCCTGTTCGAGCGGGCTGAAACAGATGATCCCTTTGTTCAGACGGCGGGAAGTTTCGAGCAACCCGTTTTTCTCGATCGTCCGGTCGAAGATCGAGTAGCGGTTCTGGTTGATGATGAACGGAACACGCTCTTCGTTCAGTATGCGTGTCGCCTCCTCCAGCGTTTTGCCGTCGTAGTTGGAAAGACCGACGTAGAGGGCTTTTCCGCTGCGGACGGCGGAAGCGAGCGCCCCCATCGTTTCCTCAAGCGGGGTGTCTTTGTCCATGCGGTGATGGTAGAAAATGTCCACGTAGGGAAGGCCTATGCGCATAAGGCTCTGATCGAGGGAAGCGAGCAGGTATTTGCGGCTGCCGAAATTGCCGTAGGGTCCCCGCCACATATCGTAACCGGCTTTCGTGCTGATGATGAGTTCATCCCGGTAGATTCCGAGATCCTCTTTCAGGATCCTGCCGAAGTTCCGCTCGGCGGCGCCGGGCTGAGGACCGTAATTGTTCGCAAGGTCGAAATGAGTGATACCGTTGTCGAACGCGGTGAAACAGATCCGTTTCATCGTTTCGAAATCGCCGTTGTCGCCGAAATTGTGCCACAGTCCCAAAGACACGGCGGGGAGTTTCAATCCGCTTTTGCCGACGCGATTGTAAACCATCGAATCGTAGCGTTTTTCATTTGCCGAATAGACCATACATCCTCCGTGAAGTGTTTTTATTTCAGTATAGCACGCTTTTGCCCGACCGTCAATCACCGTTTGCTCTTTTTCGCGAAAATCTTCATCGGCGGAATTGACAAAACAAAACATTTGTGCTATAATACAGTATCATAAATCAAAATCAGTAAAAGGAGACCGACCGTGGAAATCGCAATTATCGCCGATGACAATAAAAAAGAATTGATGGCACAATTCTGCATTGCGTATTGCGGAATTCTGAGCCGGCACCATATCTGCGCGACGCACGTTACGGGAAAATATATTTCCGACGCGACGGGACTTGAGATCGAAACCTTCCTTTCCGGTCATACCGGAGGCGCGGAACAGATCGCGTCGAGGATCTCTTTCAACGAGATCGACCTTCTCCTGTACTTCCGTTCGACGGACCCCTCGCACGAGCCGTCCGAAGCGGAACTGAAAGTCCTGCAGCTCTGCGACATCAACAACATTCCCTTTGCGACCAACCTCGCGACCGCGGAAGTGCTTGTTATGGCGCTCGATAAGGGAAACCTCGATTGGCGTGAGTTTCTCAACCCTCACAGCGAATACAACCTGCGCAAACGCGCAAACAAATAAAAGCGGAACCGCCGTTTTTTGCTCCCCGTACCCACGTACGCCGGCGAAGTGAAAGACGGCGCTTCTCTGTATTATCGGGAGTTTATTTTGGGATTCATCAAGGAAAAGAAATTCACCGTCAGATCGGTGATCGAAAACCTCACTGACGCGGGTGTTTCCGACGGTTCGCCCGAAGAATCGGAATTCACCGTGACCGGCTTCATCCGTCAGACGGACGAGGGCTACACTCTCACCTATCAGGAGCAGACCGAGGGCGGAAAAGTCGTCTGCGACGTGGAAACGGGCGACGGGGAAGTGACCGTCTGCCGCCGCGGTGCCATCTGTTGCGTGATGAAATTCGGCAAAGAACCGACTTCGACCGTCTATGAGATCCCGCCGTACAAGTTCGATATGACGCTCCGCACGAAGAAGATCCGCAACACGCTGTCGCTCGACGGCGGTATGCTCGATCTGTTCTATTCCATGAACGTCGGCGGCGCGGAGAAGAACGTCCGGCTCCGCATCACGGTCAACTGAAAAAACTGAAAGGAGTGCCGGAAAGTGGAACCTTCGGAACTCAAAGCCCGCATGGAAAACCCGGAAGGGTGGTACCTGTTCGCCGGGGAAGAAGAATTCCTCAAACGGTACTATCTCTCCGAACTCAAAAAAGCGATCGTCAAGGATGAGTACACCGCGCCGTTCAACTACACCGTTTTCGACGGTCCGGAGATCGACGTTTCCGCCTTGACGGAAGCCATCGCCGCGCCTCCCATGATGAGCGACTATAAACTCGTCGTGTGGAAATACGCCGATTTCGAGAAGATGAAAGAGAGCGCGAAAAAGGCGTTCGACGACTTCTGCCTGCTCAAAAAAGAGTACCCCTACACGGTTCTCGTCTTTCTCGTCACGGAGGACGGGTTCGGCGTCGGGAACCTGCCGAAACGCCCGTCGAAACTCTATTCCAAATACGCGAAGGTCTTCGACGTCGTCGTCTGCCGCCGCTCGACGGATGCCCAACTGCTCTCGTGGCTCAAACGGCATTTCGATGCCGAGGGAGTTTCCGCAAGCGCGACCGCGCTCAACGCGCTTCTGTTCCGCGCGGGACACGACATGGACGTCCTGCTCGGCGAAGTGGAGAAGCTCGCCGCCTTCGTTAAGGCGAACGGCAGGCGGGAAGTGACCAAAGAGGACGTCGAACTCGTTGCTTCCTCCACCCTCGAATGTGACACCTTCGCTCTGTCCAACGCCCTGCAAAGCGGGGACAAACGTAAAGTTTTCTTTGCACTCGAAGAATTGCGGAACGAAAAAACCGAACCGACCGTCATTCTCGGCATGCTGACGAAAGTCTACACCGAGATGCTCTTTATCTCCTATATGCTTGAGGAAGGGAAGAACAGTGCCGACATTTCCGCGGCACTCGGTGTCCCCGATTGGAAGATCCAGAAAGAGATCCCCGCCGTAAAGAAACTCGGTGCCGGAAAACTCTCCTGTGCGGTCGCCGCACTCTCCGACATCGACACCGTGATGAAGAGCGGCTCCGCCTCATTCACACCGATCGAAACTTTCCTCACACAGTACGTTTAACACTGAAAGGACAACCGTATGAAACGCAAACTCATCTCTTTGCTTCTGATCGCATCCGTGCTTCTGTGCCTTCTCCCCTCCTGCGGGAAAAAGTCCGCGGAAGTCGTCATTGAAGTGGCTGACTTCGGCTCTGTCACCGTTCATATCGCCACCGACAAAGCGCCCGAAACCGCGGCGAACTTCCTCAAACTCGTCGATGAGGGATTCTACGACGCCTTGACCTTCCACCGCATCCTCTCCGGCTTTATGATCCAGGGCGGCGATCCCAACAAAAACGGAACCGGCGGTTCGGGGAAGAGCATCAAAGGCGAGTTCTCGCTGAACGGCTTCAACAACTCCATCTCCCACGTGCGCGGCGTCATCTCCATGGCGAGAACTTCGAATTCGTATGACTCTGCCACCTCGCAGTTCTTCATCTGTCAGCAAGCCGCGACCCATCTTGACGGCGCTTATGCCGCTTTCGGCTGGGTGACGGAGGGCATGGACGTCGTGGATGCCATCGTCGAGTATATTGAGAACAACCCCTCCTACCTCCGCGACAACGACGGCGGCGTTTACGACGACTATCAGCCCGTCATCACCTCCGTCAAACGTGTAAAATAACTAAAGTTCCCGATCGGACGTTCTTCGGTCGGGACTTTTTTTCAAAACCGCGGCAAAATCCCTTGACATCTTATAGTCAAAATGTTATAATAAGCCAATTTAATATTTATCAGGGCAAGAAAGGAAACCTTCTATGGCAACTTATTTTTCCGAACCTTCTCACACTTTCAGTGAATACCTCCTCGTTCCCGGCTACACCGACGAGCGTTGCATCCCCGCGAACGTTTGTCTGAAAACTCCCCTTGTAAAATTCAAAAAGGGACAGGAAGATTGTCCTTTGACGTTGAACATCCCGATGGTATCTTCCATCATGCAATCGGTTTCCAACGACACGATGGCGATCGCCCTTGCCAAAGAAGGCGGCATCTCCTTTATCTACGGTTCTCAGTCCATTGAGGACGAGGCGGCAATGGTCGCAAGAGTAAAGAACTATAAGGCGGGTTTCGTTGTCAGCGATTCCAACCTCACCCCCGATAACACCCTCGCCGACGTTCTGGCGCTTTCTGAAGAGAAAGGGCACTCCACGATGGCAGTTACCGCCGACGGCACCGCAAACGGCAAACTCCTCGGTATCGTTACCGGCAGAGATTACCGCGTCAGCCGTATGAACGCAAACGACAAAGTTTCCTCTTTCATGACTCCCTTTGAAAAACTGATCACCGCTCCCGAAGGCACGACGCTCAAGGAAGCGAACGATATCATCTGGGAACACAAACTCAACTCCCTTCCCATCATCGACAAAAACGGAAATCTCAAATACTTCGTATTCCGTAAGGACTACGCACAGCATAAGGACAACCCTCAGGAACTTCTCGACGACAACAAGAGTTACATCGTCGGTGCGGGTATCAACACCATCGACTATGAAAAACGTGTTCCCGCGCTTATAGAAGCCGGTGCGGACGTGCTTTGCATCGACTCCTCCGAAGGATATTCCTGCTGGCAGAAAAAGACGCTCGAATTCATCCGTGCAAAATACGGAGATAAAGTCAAGGTCGGTGCCGGAAACGTCATCGACAGAGAAGGCTTCATGTTCCTCGCAAAAGCAGGTGCCGACTTCGTCAAGATCGGTATCGGCGGCGGTTCCATCTGCATCACCCGTGAGCAGAAGGGTATCGGACGCGGACAGGCGAGCGCGGTCATCGAAGTTGCAGCGGCGCGTGACGAGTACTTCAAGGAAACAGGCATTTACGTGCCGATCTGCTCCGACGGCGGTATCGTACACGACTACCATATCACCCTCGCTCTTGCGATGGGCGCAGACTTCCTCATGCTCGGCAGATACTTCGCGAGATTCGACGAGTCCCCCACACCCAAGATCATGATCAACGGTTCCTACGTCAAGGAATATTGGGGCGAAGGTTCCAACCGTGCCCGCAACTGGCAGAGATACGACCTCGGCGGAAAAGCGAAACTCTCCTTCGAAGAGGGTGTCGATTCCTACGTTACCTACGCCGGCCCTCTCCACGACAACGTAGAGAAATCTCTTTACAAAGTCAAATCCACCATGTGCAACTGCGGTGCGATCACCATTGAGGAATTGCAGCAGAAAGCAAAGATGACCTTGGTTTCCGCAACGAGTATCGTTGAGGGCGGTTACCACGACGTCATGCTCCACACCACCACCGGAATCAAGTAATCCGGAAAGTTCAAGGTAAAAAAGCATGAATAACCTACTCATCCCCGAACACTACCTACCGGCGCTCGACGTTTACGACACGCAGAAAGCGATCTCGTTCATCAAACGCACGTTCCAGGACCGTCTTGCCGCCGCGCTCAATCTCAAACGTGTATCGGCGCCCCTCTTCGTCACCCGCGAGTCGGGACTCAACGACGATCTGAACGGTGTGGAACGCCCCGTTTCCTTTGACGTCCCCGCCGTCGGCGGCAAGAACGCGGAAGTCGTTCACTCTCTCGCCAAGTGGAAGAGAATGGCACTCAAAGAATACAGATTCTACGTCGGCAACGGTCTTTACACCGATATGAACGCCATTCGCCGCGATGAAGAACTCGACAATATCCATTCCATCTACGTCGACCAGTGGGACTGGGAAAAGGTCATTTCGAAAGAGGACCGCACGCTGGACTATCTCAAAGCGACCGCGCAGAAGATCGTTGACGTCATCTGCGACACCTGCGACCTCTTCCGTGTGGATTTCCCCGCCTGCAACGTGGAACTCTCCCGCAAAATGGTTGCCGTCACCACGCAGGAACTCGAAGATATGTATCCCGCCCTCACGCCGAAAGAGAGAGAAGACGCCTTTCTCAAAGAGCATAAGACCGCGCTGATCATGCAGATCGGCGGAACGCTGAAATCCGGCATCAAGCACGACGGCAGAGCGCCCGACTACGACGACTGGCAGATCAACGGCGACATTCTCTTCTACAACGAAGTGCTTGGCCGTGCCTTCGAGATCTCCTCGATGGGCGTGCGCGTTGACGAGAACTCTCTCGCCGCACAGTTGAAGATCGCCGGTTGCGAGAACCGCCGCGAACTTCCGTTCCACAAAGCGCTTCTGAACGGTGAACTTCCTCTCACCGTCGGCGGCGGTATCGGTCAGTCCAGACTCTGTATGCTGATGATGGGTTCCGCCCACATCGGTGAAGTTCAGTCCTCCGTCTGGGACGACGAAACCGTCCGTGCCTGCAAAGCAGCGGGCATCCGCCTTCTGTAAGCGGAACCGCGCGTCAAAAGACACTCTTTCCGCCCGACAGCGGAATACCCCCGATATCAAAACGGCTTTACTCTTGCGGGAAAGCCGTTTTTTCTTCTATGAGTTTGCCGAAAGGAAAAAACGATGATCGGTATTTCCTGCCCCTCGCCTACGGCGGTGTCCTCTCGTTTACACTTGACGAGCAAACGCGAATCTCTTGCATAAATATACATTATATTTATATAATACGGCGGTTTTCGACAGTGAATCGCCGTTTTTTCTTTGCAAAGAAAGCAGAGAACAGAGCCGTTTTTTCGGAGAAAAACAGGGGCAAAACCCGCATTTTGACAGAAAAATATGCAAAAAAACAGTATTTCAACAAAAATTGAAATTGTTTTGCGCGCACGGCGGTTTACCGTCAAAAGCGATCCGCACGATCGAAAAAAACTCGTTTTTCCCTTGAAAAAGCCGTATTTTCCGAAAATCCTCCGTCATTTCGTTTTTCGGGCAGGATCCCGCCGGACGCCGCAAAAATGCCTCTCTGTCGCGCGTACGCGTACAATTGCGCGTAATATAGTTGCATTTTTTGTGCAAGTATGCTATAATAGTGGAGTACGCAAATGTTTATTTACACAATAAGTCAACAAATTAACCAAGCAGGAATTGCCTATGAATTCTTTTGTACTTGACGGTGAAACCTTCGGCAGACTTGTCAAAGGCGGCGCGGATCATCTCGGCGCCAACCGTAAAATCGTGAATGACCTCAACGTCTTCCCCATCCCCGACGGAGATACGGGAGATAATATGTATATGACTGTGAAAGCGGGTGCCGATGCCGCAGGTGATCTCAATGATCTCGGCGAAGTCGCGGAGAAGATCGCGCATGCCTCACTTCTCGGCGCAAGAGGAAATTCGGGTGTCATTCTCTCCAGAATGTTCGCCGGAATCGCCAAAGGATTTGCGGGAAAGGCGTTTGCCACACTCCCCGAAGTCGCCGACGCGCTCGAACTCGGTGTCAAAGAATCCTACGGCGCGGTCGCCGTTCCGACCGAAGGCACGATGCTCACCGTGTTCCGCGATGCGGTCCGTGTGTTCGGAGAGCATAAAAACGAATCCGCGGAGGACTGCTACGGCAAGTTCATCGAAGAACTCTATGCCTCGCTCGACCGCACGCCGGATCTGCTCGCCTGCCTCAAAGAAGCAGGTGTCGTCGACAGCGGCGGCGCAGGTCTTTCCTACATTGCCGAGGGCATCAGAAAAGCCTTCCGCGGCGAGGAGATCGAGGGCGGGGAACACAACGCCGCCGTCCACACTGTGGACATTTCCTCCTTCACCGAAGACAGTGAATTACAGTTCGGCTATTGCACGGAATTTCTCCTCCGTCTGCAAAACGCAAAGGTCGGGGACGTCGAAACCTTCTCGGTCGATCCCCTCATTTCCTATCTGCACAAGAACGGCGAGTCCGTTGTCGCCTTCCGTGACGGAACGGTGTTCAAAGTCCACGTCCACACGATGACGCCTGGCGTGATCCTGAACGAAATGCAGAAATACGGCGAATTCCTCACCGTAAAGATCGAAAATATGATGCTTCAGCACCATGAAGCCAATATCGAAAACCGCTTCAAGAAAGCGAAAAAGCACAAGCCCGTCGGCACACTCGCGGTCTGCACGGGCGACGGCTTGAAACAGAGTTTTCTCGACCTCGGCACGGACTTCGTGCTGGAAGGCGGTCAGTGCATGAACCCCTCCGTCGAGGCATTCGTCCTCGCCTTTGACGAAGTCGGTGCGGATAAGATTTTCGTATTCCCCAACAACGGAAACGTCGTTCTCACCGCAAAACAGGCAGCCACGCTCTATGACAAAGCCGAGATCATCGTCATTCCGACCAAGACCGTCGGAGAAGGATATTGCGCCCTCTCCATGTTCGATCCCTCCCTCTCTGCCGAGGAGATCACGGAAGAGATGACCGCGATCGCGTCCGAAGTCAGGACCGGTCTTATTTCACGCGCCGTCAGAGACGCGAACCAATCCGGCGTGAGCGTGCATACCGGGGAATACCTCGGATTCATCCACGACGATATCCTCTGCGCCTCGGATAAGAAAACCGATGCCGTGATCACCCTCGCGGAAAAGATGAACGCCGGAAAATGCGACGTGCTTCTCGTTCTCTGCGGAAAAGACGCGACGGAAGAGGAAGCGAACGAGGTTTACGAACGCCTGTCCGCCGCTTACCGCCGTACCGAAGTCATTATGATGAACGCCGGCATGCCGGTTTACGATTTCACTCTGGTCATTCAATAAATCATATAAAGAAAGGAAATTTTCCTCATGCTGGCGCTTTATACAGATACCGATTGCGACGTTACTCCGTTCAATCTGACCGAGTATAACTACAAGTTGATCTCCATGCCGTATTCTCTCGACGGTGAAACCTGCGTTTATCCGTACGCGGACGGAAAAGAAATTGACTTCCACGCCTTCTACGATGAGTTGAGAAACGGACTTCTTCCCACCACCAGTGCCGTAGGTAAAGAAACCTACATCTCGGCTTTCGAAGCCGAGTTCGCCGCCGGAAACGACGTTCTCTACGTGCATTTCTCCCGTGCGATGTCCGCGTCGTTCGGAAACATGGATGCCGCCGTCGCCGAACTGCGGGAAAAATATCCCGAACGCAAATTCTACGCGGTTGATACCAAGGGCATCACCACCATCAGTTACGCCATCACAGCGGAAGTCGGCAAGATGATCAAAGAAGGCAAAACGCCGGAAGAAGTCGTCGAGTGGTCGAAAGCCGGAGCAGACACCTTCGCTATGTACTTCTTCGCGGACGATCTGAAATTCTTCCGCAGAAGCGGACGCGTCAGCGGTCTTGCCGCTATGATGGGCACTCTCGTCGGTATCCGCCCCATCATCTACATGAGCCCCGAAGGCAAGATGGTCAGTTGCGGAAAAGAACGCGGCAGATACAAAGCCGTCGACAAGATTATCAGTATGCTGGACGAGATCGGCGATCATCCCGAAGATCACCCCATCTATATCGGTCACACCGATGCCGATGACATTGTCGAGGAAGTCTGCAGTATGATTCGGGCGAAATACCCTGAAAAGACGCTTGAAATCCGCGTTATCCCCTGCAACCCCACGTCCGGTGCCCATGCCGGTCCCGACGGCGTAGGCATTTGCTTCCGTTCCAAATCGAGATAATCGAATTACAGAAAGACAGGACACCTTTATGGTAAATGTCGTTGAAGTCAAAACGAAAAAACAGCAGAAGGAGTTTTTGAATTTCCCTCTGCGTATGTATAAAAACAACCCGTATTTCGTCCCCCCGCTCTACGCGGACGAAGCCAAGATCTTCCGCAAGGACTACGTCTATTACGACACGTCGGAAGCCGTCTATTTCCTCGCGGAACGTGACGGAAAGACCGTCGGACGTATCAGCGGTATCCTTCAGCGTTCCTCCAACGAGAAATGGGATCAGAAGCGCGTGCGCTTCACGAGATTCGACTGTATCGACGACGCCGAAGTGGCAAAAGCCCTCTTCGATGCCGTGGAGAACTTTGCGAAAGAGCGCGGCATGACCGAGGTCGTCGGGCCTCTCGGCTTCTCCGATCTCGAAAGAGAAGGATTGCTGATCGACGGTTTCGAAGAACTCTCCACCTTTGAGGAACAGTATAACTTCCCCTACTACGGAAAACTCATCGAAGCGTGCGGTTACGGCAAGGAAGTCGACTGGATCGAGAGCAAACTCTCCTATCCGCAGGACGAAGGCGGCAAGATGGAGAAGATGGCGGACTACATCATGAAACGCTACAATCTCCACTTCGGCGAAGCGAAATCGACCAAGGATTTCCTCGACAGGTACGCCGACGACTTCTTCGACCTGCTCGACCGCTCCTATGAGAAGATCTACGGCACGGTTCCGTTCACCGACGGTATGAAAAAAATGATGATGGACAACTTCAAACTCATCATCAACATCAATTACGTTGCCGTCGTTCTCGACGAAAACAACAAGGCTGTCTGCCTCGGTCTGTGCTTCCCCTCGCTCGCGAAAGCGATGCAGAAATCGAAAGGACATCTGACACCCGCCGCCCTCATCCGTGTTCTGAACGCTCTGCGCCATCCGAAGATCATCGACCTTGCGCTCGTCGGCGTGGATCCCGAATACGAAAACCGCGGAATCTCGACGGTCGTCGTTGCGGAACTGATGAAGATGCTCCGCGACCGCGGCGTGGATTACGCGGAAACCAACCTCAATCTCGAAGATAATTACAGCATCCGCAATGCGTGGAAGCGCTTTGACCAGGTGGAACACAAGCGCAGAAGATCCTACGTCAAATCCCTTGCGGAAAACGAAAAATAAGGAAGGTATGATATGATCCGTCTGATCATCGACTGTTTCGGCGGCGACCTCAGCCCGCAGGCGAACGTCGAAGCCGCCGTCATGGCGCTCAAAGACGAAAAGACTTTTCCCGATCTGTCCCTTATTCTGACGGGTGATGCGGAGAAGATCCAAGCGGAACTCGACCGTCTTTCCTTCAAAAGCGACCGTCTGACCATCGAACACGCGCCCGAAGTCATCGACTGTAACGATAAACCGACGGATGCCATCCGTCTGAAACGCGAAAGTTCCATGATGAAAGCCATCCGTATGCTCCGCGAGGACGACACGATCGGCGGTATGGTTTCCACAGGATCGACCGGCGCGCTCGTCGCCGCCGCGACCTTGCGTGTGGGACGTCTGAAGGGCGTGATCCGTCCGGCGTTCTGCCCCGTACTCCCGACGATGAACGGCGGGATCGTCGCGATCTCGGACAGCGGTGCCAACGTGGAATGTAACCCCGAAATGCTCCGTCAGTTCGCCGTCATGGCGGCACGGTATCTCGAAGCCGTGTACGGCGTGAAAGAACCCCGTGTGGCACTTCTCAACGTCGGCGTGGAAGAAGAAAAAGGCGACGATCTGCGCAAACAGACCTACGCCCTGCTCAAAGAAACGCCCGGCTTGAATTTCGTGGGGAATATGGAATCGCGTGACCTGCTCTCCGGCAAGTTCGACCTTGTCGTCTGTGACGGATTCGCGGGGAACGTGCTGATCAAATCCACTGAAGGCGCCTGCCTGCAAATGCTCAAAAAACTGAAAACGGACATCTCGTCCTCTCTCCTTTACAAACTCGGCGCACTGCTGATGCTCCCGATGTTCAAGAAGGAGAAAGAGTTCATGAACTATCAGAACTACGGCGGCAGTGTCCTCCTCGGCACCAAGAAAGTCATCGTCAAGGGACATGGCAGTGCGACGGCAACTTCCGTCCTCAAATGTATCGAGCAGGCATACCGTATGGAAATGAACAATCTGAATCTCAAAACGGAAGAGGAACTGTGTGCGCTCCTCGCCGAAAAGTCAGAACAAAAAACGGAGGTTGACAACTAATGTTTACAAAGGTACAAAAGATCCTCGCAAAACAGTTGCGCGTGGACGAAGCATCCATCACGATGGATTCCAAGATCAAGGAAGATCTCGGCGCGGACTCCCTCTCCATTCTCGAACTTCTCATGACCTTGGAAGAGGATGAGGGGATCAAGATCCCGGACGAGAAACTCGCGACTTTCACCGTTGTCGGCGATATCGTGAGATACCTCGATTCTCTTCAATAAAAAACACAAAACGAAAAATGCCGTGTCACATGTGACACGGCATTTTGATTAAGAACGGGCTTGCTTGTGTTTGATCTTATCCCGATACATTTTCGCTTCCGCCTCGGTGAGCAGTTCGGAAACGTCGGCACAGGCGCCGAAGGCGGCTCCCACGGCGGCAATATTTGCGTGAGCGTCCGTTTCGGTGCAAAAACGGGCGACGGTCTTTTCAAATTCCGCCTCCGTCACGTCGGTAAGAACGGCTAAAAATTCGTCACCGCCGATGCGGTAAATATCGTTCTCGTTGAAATTCGCTTTGAGGATCTCGGAGAAGTCAAGAAGGAGCCGATCTCCCGCGATATGCCCTTTTTCGTCGTTCGTCTTTTTCAGACCGTTGACGTCGCAGAACACAAGGCCGACCGTTTTCGATCCGTCGCGGAATTGAGAACGCTCGTAAAACGCACGGCGGTTGTAAAGCCCTGTCAGAAGGTCTTTCACGGACATTTCTCTGAGCAGGGACTCGCGCATTTTTCCGCCCTCGATGGTGGATGCCTGAATCACGACGTAGATAAGAAGCAACGCCAGCGTCACGGAGATTCCCGTCATTTCATACCAGTCGAACAGGTTTTCCGTGACGATCGGCACGAGAGGGAGAAGCGCGTAGATATACATGATGACGCGTTCCGACTTACTGAACCGTTTGCGGTTGACGATAAGGATCGCCACGATCTCGGCAAGAGCAATGCCGAGAATGATGTAGGGGAGGGAAATGAGTTCCCCCTCGATGAACACACCGTCCGCAACGGTGAACAGTTTTCCCGTAAGCGCGAAAATCAACGTAGTGAGCGCCCGGATCCCGATGGTGAAATATCCCGCGTGGATCGCGTAGAAGTGAAACGTCCCCTTCGCCCCTTTCATACGGGAGTACAGATACGATAAGAACGCGACCATGGCGCCGTCGATGGCGAAGAAGGATAAAAGATTTACCGTGAAAATAAGTCCCGAAAGGTTCGCGTTCCCCTCGAAGATATCGCAAAGAAGGTTGATGACAAGGAACGAAAAAGAAGCCAGAAGCAGAACGTTGAACCGCCTTGTAGTCTTATCCTTCGGCGTATCCGGAAGATACATGCCGAGAATCAATACGGAAAGAACGAGAATGGCGAACGAATCCAGCACCAATCTGTCGAACATAATTTCTGCTCCTTTCCTTTTCGAATTATCATATTATTTATTTTATCATTGTAGCATACTCGAAACAAAAATTCAATGTTTTTTACAAATTCTCCGCTTTTTTCGCCGAATTCCGATGAAATCGGCGGCTTTTCCGTCAAAAAACGGTATTTTACGCGGGCGTTTTCTCTTGGAACGGCGGTAAACGGACGGGACTTTTTCGCGGAGAATCGGGGGATTTTCAAAAATCTCTTGACAAAGTGCCAAAGTCCCGTTATAATTAAAGCAACAACAGTGAGAAGAAGGAGTACTCTTTCTGCGTGCCGTAAGAGAGCGGACGGTCGGTGCGAGTCCGTCGGGCGTGAGAGAGGAAGCAGTCTTTGAGTTTGGGCAGGAAAGCGAAAGCGAGTAAAAGCCGCACGGACACCCTCCGTTATCGGGGTTCAAAGGGATCCTGACAGGATCCGAAAATCGGTGGTACCACGGGAAATCGTCCGAGTTTTGCTTTTTCGGCAAAACCCGGTTTTTTTATTTATAAAGGAGAATTGACATGGAACAGAAAATTCTGAAACTTTTGGAAAAAGACGCGAGAATGAGCAACAGCGACATTGCGGATATTCTCGGCACAACGCCTGAAGCGGTGGAAGCCGCGGTCCGGAAGATGGAAAAAGACGGCATTATCCGCGGTTATAAGACGGTCATCGACTGGGAAAAAGTCGCCGCCGACCGTGTCAATGCCATTATCGAACTGAAGATCGCGCCCAAGACGGGTTGCGGATTCGAGGAAGTCGCGGAGCGCATCGCGAAATATCCCGAAGTCGAGTCCGTTTCTCTCATGTCCGGCGCTTACGACCTCAACGTCGTCGTCAGCGGAAAGACCTTCCGCGAGGTGGCGAATTTCGTAGCGAAGGAACTCTCCACCATGGATTCCGTCACTTCGACCGCTACGCAGTTCGTGATGAGAAGATACAAGGAATTTGACGTTTGCCTTACCGAAAGCGAATCCGACGGACGGGGACTGTACTCATTATGATGAATTACGATAAGATTTTGACCGATACCGTCAAAGAACTCAAGCCCTCCGGCATCCGTAAGTTCTTTGACCTCGCCGGAACGATGGAGGGAGTCATCTCTCTCGGCGTCGGCGAGCCGGATTTCCACACGCCGTGGCAGATCCGTAACGCGGGTATCCGTTCTCTCGAACAGGGACAGACGCGCTATACCGCAAACCGCGGTACCGAACTTCTCCGCCGTGAGATCTCCCGCTACTTCAAAGATAAATATGCCGTCAGTTACGATCCTATGACGGAAGTGCTTGTCACGGTCGGCGGCAGTGAAGCCATTGATATGACCTTGCGCGCCGTCATTGATCCCGGCGACGAAGTCATCATTCCGCAACCGAGTTACGTTTGTTACGAACCGATCACCCGTCTGCTCGGCGGTGTGCCGGTCATCCTCAACACCAAGGCGGAGAACGACTTCAAGGTCACGCCGGACGAACTCCGCGCCCTCATCACCGACAAGACGAAAGTGCTGATCCTGCCTTATCCCTGCAACCCGACGGGCGCGATCATGGAAAAAGACGACCTTATCGCCATTGAGAAAGTGCTTCACGACACCAACATTCTCGTGCTTTCCGACGAGATCTACGCGGAACTGACCTTCGGCGGTATCCGCCACACGTCGGTCGCTTCCGTCCCCGGAATGAAGGAGCGCACCGTGACGGTCAACGGCTTCTCCAAAGCGTTTTCCATGACCGGATGGCGTCTTGGCTACGCCTGCGGTCCCGCCGCCGTGATGTCGGCGATCACGAAGATCCATCAGTATGCCATCATGTGCGCACCGACAACTTCGCAGGCGGCAGCCGTCGAGGCACTCCGCAGCTGCGATGCCGAAGTCGAGAAGATGAGAGATGAGTACGACAACCGCCGTCACTTCACCGTGGCAGGCTTCAACCGTCTAGGACTGACGACGAGAGAGCCGAAAGGCGCGTTCTACGTATTCCCCGACATCCGTTCCACGGGGCTTTCGAGCGACGAATTCTGCGAGCGGCTTCTAGGCGAGGAGCGCGTTGCCGTCGTCCCCGGCACGGCGTTCGGCGCGAGCGGAGAAGGTTTCGTCCGCGTGTCCTACTGCTACTCCATCGACCACATCCGCGAGGCGTTCATGAGAATCGAGCGGTTCCTCGAAAAACTCAAAAATCACGACTATCCCTGGCAGAAATAAGCGAAAAATCTTCCTTTTGAAAGATTTTTTTAAAAAAACATAAAAAATCCGCGAATTTTGCTTTACAAACGCCGAAACCTCTGCTATAATCAAAGTATCAATAATAATTTCAGTGAGGTAAAATAGAATGGGAACTAAAAAGGGAACCTTTATTATCAAGAAAACCCCGACGGGCGTAAACTTCTGCCTGCTTGCGGCAAACAAGGAAAAGATCGCGGTTTCTTCTCAGGTTTACAAGACTGTTTCTAACGCGAAAGTCGGCATCGCCTCCATCGGAAAGAATGCCGTCAGGTGTGTAGAAGAGGACAGAATCGAAGATCAGACTTTGAAAACCCCCGAAGCAAAGACCAACCCCAAGTTTGAGGTATACTTCGACAAAGCGGGACTTTACCGTTACCGCCTCTATGCCCCAAACGGCGAGAGCATCGCCATGAGCGAAGAGGGTTACAAATCCAAATCCGGCTGCATAAACGGTATCAAGAGCGTTGCCGTCAATGCCCCCGACGCGGAGATCATCGACGAAACCGTCGAAAAGAAATAATCAAAACAAAACGGAGAGTCCCTGCGATTCTCCGTTTTTTCTTTTTTTCAATAATTTTGTAAAAAACGCTTGACAAACAGGGAAGTTTCTGCTATAATAGCATACGCATTCCGAAAGGAATCAAATAATTGCTGCTATGGCTCAGTTGGTAGAGCGCGTCCTTGGTAAGGACGAGGTCATCAGTTCGACTCTGATTAGCAGCTCCAGACACCCCCGAGGTTCTTATGAACTTCGGGGCTTTGGTTTCTTATGGGGATTTTTCGGAATCTTCGTATTTTTCCTTGCCGGACGGGGACAATTCCGTCGGCAAACGCTATACTGTCAACAAAGAGAAAAGAGGATGGGTTATGATCCAATTCGGCATTTTGAGCGAACTCAACGAGTTATCCGTGCTGTTCCGTCTGCTCCTTGCGATGATCCTCGGCGGCAGCATCGGTTTTGAACGCGGCAGACACGGCAGAGCGGCAGGTCTGCGTACCCACGTGCTGGTTGCCGTCGGTGCGGCGATGACGTCGATCATCGGTGAATATATCGTTACGAATCTGAACGTAGGCGGAGATCCCACGCGTATCGCTTCCGGCGTCGTATCCGGTATCGGTTTCCTCGGTGCGGGAATGATCCTCGTCAAGAACAATTCGCGTGTTACCGGTCTGACGACTGCCGCGGCGCTCTGGGCGACTTCCACCCTCGGTCTTGCCGTCGGTGCGGGACTGTATATCGGCGCGGTCATCGAAGCCGCGATCATCATTCTCGCGACGACCTTCCTCACTCTCTGCGAGGTCAATCAGAAGAAGGACGCGCGCTTCTACGTGGAGATCACGGAAGTTTCTTCGGTCAACGACGTAGCGGATGCCATCCGCCGATCCTTCCCGAAATCGCACAGTTTCGAGATCGTCCCCGCCAAGAGCGGAACGCAAGGCAACGTCGGTCTGTATGCCAACATTACGGCAGAGCATGAGGACCGTTCCCGCATTATCGCAGAACTCAAGGCGATCCCTCACGTTCTCCTCGCCATTGATGAGTAATTTTCAGTAAATAGCGGGGAAACAACCGCGAAATACCGAAATGCCGGTTATCCTGACGATAGCCGGTTTTTCTGTTTTTTTGAAATATTCTATTGAAATTTAATATTGCTTATGTTATAATTAATAAAAAATAAATTTTTAACAAACAAAGGAGAAAAAAACAATGCCTATTTTTTCCAAAGAAGCATATGCCGGCAATTACAAATACAACAGATTGGTAAAAGAAGAAGCCAAAATTATCAATGAACAATTGGCAAACAAAAACCACGAGTTCGTTATGAACTTGATGCTCGGTAACAACAAGTTTGAAGTTAACGGAGAGAAATACGAATTCAAGGCTTTAAAATTTAACGCAGGAAAAACGAGTAGCGGTTTGCATATGCTTGCAAGTAATCTTACGAAAGACCTTTACGAACTTAGCCGTGTCGTTCCGCTTGACTTTGACGATATTACTAACGTTCCGTTAAAAGCAATGGGATTTTCGTATGGTGATGATTTAAATTACCATAAATTACAAGGTGATGCTTTAACGCAAGAAGAACTTGACGAGCAAATCGCACAAACTTACCCCGCAACAAAAGAAGGTCATAAAGAGATCGAGATCCAGGACCTGAAAGATAAAAAAAGAGAATATGAGTTAGAGTCCAGAAATAAAAACAGCCAAAGAAATAATATTTCATTTGACGAAATTAAAGATTTTAACGATCTTAAAGAAAAATACGGCATTAGCAGTACGGACATTCTTAACGAAAACGAAAAAGAAGAATACAGAGATTACCTTTCCGCCCGTGACAAATACGATAAAGAAGAAAAAGACCTTATTGAAAAATACAAGCAGGAAAGACAGGAAATCCACGACAAGCACATTGAAGACAGAAGAAAAGAAGTAGCGTCTTGGACAAAAGAAGACTACCTGAATTCGCTTAAAAGCGGAGTGGAAGCAGGTCAATGGGCAGAATTTGATAATAAATTCGGCAATTTAGACAAAGAAGAAAAACTCGAGTTGAAAAAAGCCGGTTTTTCGGCGTATGACGAAAAGAAGAATCCTGAAGCATATAATCTTATTGAAAAAGCGGTAAAAGGCTGGGAAACAAGCAAAAAAGACGGATTAGAAAGTGAAGAACGTTTTTATAATATAGGATTTGAAAAAGAAACAAAAGAAGGCATTGATCAAATAAAAGAACAAATTCGTGAAAAAAGACTCAATGATCCTGAATATGTAAAGGGATTGGAGCAAGCCGAGAAACTGGGGATTGACAAGTATTACGTTTCCATGGCAGCCAGAACAATAAAAGCCGCCCAGAACAACTATAAGGCGATGAGCGGAGCAGGAAGATTCTTCAGTTATCTCAACCCGTTCCAGAACAAATACAGAACCGCCCGTAACGAAATCAAAGCCAATATTAAAGAACTTGCCGAAACCACCAGTGTCAATAAGAAAGAACTTTCAAACTATATTTACGGTAAAACCGAACAAATGCCGACTTGTAACGATAAGAAGTTTTCCGACATTTCAGAAGAGTATTTATCCGTAAAAAACAACGAAATAGACAAGGAAATTCAATACGTACAATCGGGAAAAGAACTTTCCAAAGCGGAATTTGAGAAAAAACTCGAAAATGATCTCGAAAGCAAAAACAAAGAGGCTGTTTCCGTAAACGAAAAAGACGCAAATTCTTTGGAAAAAGGAAAAGAAATGGAGCAAACGAATACTCTGTAATGGGTTAAGTTGCTCGGGTTCAAAAAGCAAATAAAAGTAAAAGGACTGATGCATAGTGAAGTGAACCCAAGGCAATGGACACGAAATAAAAAGGCATTTCGTAGAATAG
>JAKSPH010000120.1 GCA_024404975.1 Clostridia bacterium
GAACTTCGTCAGATCGGTATTCGCGACGAAACCAAACTGATCGGCGGTCTCGGCGTTTGCGGCCGCAAATACTGCTGTGCGGGATTCCTCACGGACTTCGTGCAGGTTTCCATCAAGATGGCGAAGGAACAGAACTTCTCGCTCAACTCCGCCAAGGTTTCCGGCGCTTGCGGCAGACTGATGTGCTGCCTGCGCTACGAACACGAGGTTTACGAAGAAGCGCTCAAAGTTACCCCGCCGAACGGCTCTTACGTCGTTACGAACGACGGTCCCGGCATCGTTGTGGAATCGAAACCTCTCGCGGGACAAGTCAGAGTCCGTCTGAACGATCGCGACAAAGAAGAGATCCGTCTTTACGACATCTCCGCGCTCAAACTCGTCAAACACAATTCCAAGGGCGGAAAAAACCGCGCCGATGAGAAAAACGACGGCGGCAGTGAAGAACTTTCGACGGAAAACGATTGATTTTTCTTCTCGTACCGAAGTATTTTCGGAAAACCCCTTGATTTTTTCCGAGAATATGGTAGAATATAGTCATCAATACTAACGGAGGTACTTTTCCATGGCATTTAAGATTTCCGATGAATGCATCAAATGCGGCGCTTGCGCAGACGCTTGCCCCGTAGGATGCATCAAAGAAGGCGACGACAAGTACGAAATCAACGCAGACGAGTGCGTATCTTGCGGCACCTGCGCTGATACCTGCCCTGTAGGCGCTCCCGCTGAAGCGTAATCGGAACACGGCGCGGATATCGCGCTTTATCCGACGCTTTGTCGCGTGAGTGACTTTCGTATCCACCAAAATGGCCTTGCTGCAAAAGCAGGGCTATTTTGTTAGTTAAATGCAAAGGAGGTCGCCATGATCCTTTCGGAGAACGAACGGCTCGACGAAGTCAACGAAAAACTGAAACTCATCCAAAAGACGGACGGCCTTGTATTCGGTACGGATGCCCTTCTCCTCACCGCCTACGCGGAGGGCGAAGCGGAAACCGCCGTCGAATACGGTGCGGGAACAGGCATCGTTTCCCTGCTCCTCGCGACGAGAAAAAAAGCAAAACACATTACCGCCGTTGAGGTACAGAGCGAATTCGCCGACCTCGCCGGCAGAAATATAGAATTGAACGGTCTGTCCGACAAGGTCACGGCGGTTTGCGCCGACGTGCGCGAGTGGAGAGCGGAAACGCCCGTCGCGATGATCGTTTCCAACCCGCCGTACATGAAAACGGACAGCGGGTTTTCCTGCGACAAGGAAAAGAAAAACGTCGCCCGGCATGAAGTGATGGGCGACATCGGTGAGTTCCTCGCCGCTGCAAAGCGGAATCTGAAGTACGGGGGCGCGTTCCTCGCGGTCTACCGTCCGGATCGGCTCTGCGACCTGCTCGATGCCATGCGGAAAGCGGAGATCGAGCCGAAGCGAATGACCTTTGTCCACGCGTCGGCAGGGACGGAATCGTCCATGGTTCTCGTTGAGGGAAAACGGGGCGGCAAGTGCGGTCTGTTTCTGACACCGCCTCTGCTGCTCTACCGTGACGGCACACACCGCGAAAACAGCGCGGAACTCAACTATATACTTGAAAACGGGAGTTTCCCTCCCGCCTATTCCGTAAAAAGAAGGAAGTGGGGTTCCCATGGAAAATGAAAAAAACAAAGTCAAAGCAGGAGTGCTTTATCTGGTAGCCACGCCGATCGGCAACCTCGCCGACATGACCGAGCGCGGGAAGAAAGTGCTTTCCGAAGTGGATTTCATCGCCGCGGAGGACACGAGAAACTCTCTGAAACTGCTCTCTCTGTTCGGCATTCGGAAAGAACTTGTCAGTTACTTTGAACACAACAAAAAAGCGAGCGGGGAGCGGATCGTCGAGCGGTTGCAAAACGGCGAAAGCTGTGCGCTCATCACCGATGCCGGTATGCCCGCGATCAGCGATCCCGGTGAGGATATCGTGCGGATGTGCGCCGATGCCGGCGTGGTCGTTTCCGTCATTCCGGGTGCCTGTGCCGCGGTCAGCGCCTTGGCTTTGAGCGGATTATGTACAGGAAAGTTTGCATTTGAGGGCTTTTTGTCTGCAAATAAGGGGGAGCGGGAAAAGCGGCTTGCCGTGATCCGGCACGAAGAAAGAACACTGATTTTCTACGAAGCGCCCCACAAATTGAAACGCACACTCGACGCTCTCGCCGACACGTTCGGCAAAGAGAGAAAGATCTCGCTCTGCCGTGAGATCACCAAACTCAACGAGGACGTGATGCGCACGACGATCGGTGAGGCAATCGCGTTTTATGACGTCAACGAACCGCGCGGTGAGTACGTTCTCATCGTGGAGGGAGAGGCGGAAGCGTTCGGCGACGAACGGCCTGTTCAGGTCCAAAATGACTTCTCCGCACTGTCGCCAGAAGAACACGTGCAACACTATATGGATTCGGGGATGCAAAAGATGGATGCCATCAAAGCCGCCGCCAAAGACCGCGGGATGACGAAATCCGAACTCTACAAGATTCTCAACACATAAATCAAAGGGCGTCTTTCACAGAGAGAGGACGCGAGCGACGGTACAACGAACCGAAACAAAAAGGAAAAAACGGCGGGAAACAAAACGGTCCCGCCGATTTTGATTGGCGGGATCAAAGGGGGACACGGGTGTGATAGAAGG
>JAKSPH010000121.1 GCA_024404975.1 Clostridia bacterium
AGGAAACGGGTGAACTGATCGTTCCCGCAAACGTCATGATCTCGGAAGCTGACGCTCACGCGATCGTTGACGCGGGTATCAAACAGGTCGAAGTCCGTACCATCCTCCGCTGCCTTGCCAAGCGCGGTGTTTGCGTCCACTGCTACGGCGCAGACCTTGCTCACGGTAAGCCCGTCAGCATCGGTGAGGCCGTCGGTGTCATTGCCGCACAGTCCATCGGTGAACCCGGTACCCAGCTGACGATGAGAACCTTCCACACCGGCGGTGTCGCAGGTTCCGATATTACCCAGGGTCTTCCCAGAGTCGAAGAACTCTTCGAAGCCCGCCGTCCCAAGAAGACCGCGATCGTAACCGAATTTACCGGTACCGCCCGCATCGAGTCTGATAAAAAACTTTCCAAAGTCATTATCAAGAACCCCGTCGAGCCTACCGATGAAGAGCCGGTTTACGAGATCCCCTTCGGTATGCGCCTTGCGATCGAAGACGGTCAGGAAGTAAAACGCGGTCAGCAGTTGACCGAGGGCTTCCTTAACCCCGCAGACGTTCTGCACATGAGCGGTATCGACGCAGTTTATGACTACATCATCCGTGAAGTACAGAAAGTGTACCGCGGAGAGGATGTAGAGATCAACGATAAACACGTCGAATGTATCACTCGCCAGATGACGAGAAAAGTCAAGGTCGAAGATGCCGGAGATACCGAACTTCTTGCCGGAACCGTGATCGATATCCTCGAACTCCGTGAGGAGAACGAGAAAGTCGATGCCCGTGTTGCCGCAGGTGAACTCGGACTTCGCCATGCCGAAGTGGCTCCCATGCTCCTCGGTATCACCAAGGCTTCTCTTATGACCGAGTCCTTCATGTCCGCCGCTTCCTTCCAGGAAACGACCAAGGTTCTTACCGAAGCCGCTATCCACGGAAAGAAAGACAGACTTCTCGGACTGAAAGAGAACGTCATCATCGGTAAACTCATCCCTGCCGGAACCGGCATCGAAACTTACCGTAACGTTGAAGTCATCGACAACGATACTCCTGCCGCCGAAGAAGAAAACGAGACCGTTTACATTGCCGAAGGCAACCGCAACGACGCTCCCGTTGAACCTGCCGAAGCCGCAGAATAATCCGCAAAAACTCATCGGGGGTATCCCCTTGAGCGAGAACGGCATAGCGAAAAGCTGTGCCGTTCTCTTTTTTTACGCGTTCGGATCTGACGTTGACGGGGAGGGCATCTCTGCGGAAAATGCCCGCGGCGGGGGCAGTTTCTTCCGTTTTACGGCAAAAATCTGCGATCGGTGGGGCGGGACAGGCGAAAAAGCCCCCGCCTTGGGCAACAATAAGTAAAAAAATATTGACAACACGGAGAAATTGTGCTAAAATGAATTTGTCGAAGGATGCCCAAATGAGGGCGGTCTTTCGCAGTTTCGTAATATTCAATCAACGCGCGGAGAATTGTATGGATACAAACGTTAAAGTATCGGTCATCGTGCCGGTATATAATGCCTACGATTACTTGCGACAGGCGCTTGACGGAATCTTGGATCAGCAACTCAAAGAAATAGAAGTCATTTGTGTGGACGACGGTTCCACCGACCACTCGCTCGATATTCTGAAAGAGTATCAGAAGCGGGACGAGAGGATCCGTATCGTCACTCAAAACAACGCGGGACCGGGAATCGCCAGAAATACCGGTCTGAAGCGGGCGAGAGGAGAGTACCTTGCGTTCCTTGACGCCGACGACTTCTATGAGCCGACGATGCTTGACGTAATGTATTCCGAGGCGACGAAGTCGGATCTCGACATCACCGTCTGTGACTACGACCTGTTTCACAGTAAAAATGCCAATTTCACACGGGCGATCCCCAGCGAGAGCGCAGAACTCCTGCAGCCGGGAGAGATCGTCTCCAAAAATCTATATCCCGAACGGATATTCCAGATCACGGACACCTACGTCTGGAATAAACTGTTCAAAAAATCTTTCGTCACGGAAAAGGGACTTCAGTTCCCGACGGACGTCAAGATTTTCGAGGATGCCTTCTTCGTCGGAACGGCGCTCTCCCTCGCGAACAGGATCGGTAAGGTCGAGGGGCTTCACGCACACCATCGCGTGTATTCCGAGCAGGGGAGAAACAAACTGTTCCGGAAGTATTATACCCGCGTCCCGGAGATCTACGTCGGACTCAAATCGTTTCTGATGCACCACGGTGTGTATCTTCCTTTGAAAAAATCCTTCGAACTTCATGCGGCGAGCCGGTGCTATAAAGTCTATAACATCCTGTCTGCCGACGCGAAAAAACAGTTCTGGGATTCACTCCACGATACCTATGCCGCACAACTCGGTTTCTCGGAGAATACGCCGGGAGAACTCGGGGATGGCGAACTTTCCGAGTTTATCGCCAATACGGTACTGTTCCCGTACAGCCAATTCGCCAAGCGCGAGGGCAGGGGAATCAAACTCAAAATCGCCGGTTTTGCCCAACGGTACAAAAACTGGCTCAACCGCAAAAAATTCCGCGAGTTTCTCTCGCGTGTCTTCCACGGGAAGGATGAGAGCCCGAAGGCATA
>JAKSPH010000122.1 GCA_024404975.1 Clostridia bacterium
CACGAATTCCGTGATGCGCTCAATACGCGACACCCCGCAAAGCGCGGCGGGAACGAGCAGGATGAGAAGCACCGCGACGGCAACCGCGGGGGAAACGCCGAGCGGACGCGCGGCACCCGCCACGGCAGAAGATTGGAGCATCCACCCCATAAACACGGCGAGGGCACGGGTGAGGACAGCATAGGCGGGGGCGCGGGGCGCGGGCAGGCGGCGTTCCGAAAGGAGGCGCGGGATACCGAGGTAGTGGGGGTTCCCCCGTGAAGTCAGCGTGATGACGGACTCGGCGTATTTGAGTGTCGCGCCGAAAACTGAGGAAAGGACAAGCCAGAAGACGGTTCCCGCCCCGCCGGTCCTTACCGCGAGGACGACACCCGTGATATTTCCGACGCCGAGGGTTCCGGCAAGCGCGAGCATCAGTGTGCGCAAGGGGTGACCTCCGGAGGCGCGTGTGCCGTCGACGTAAGTTCGGAGCGACGCGCGCGGATGAAGAAATATTCCGCCGCGGAGCCGCAGAAGAAACCACGCGCCGACGCAGGACAGAAGGATCACCGTTCCCATTTGTTCCCTCCCCTAAAAAAAGAAAATCATACCTTTTGAACGGTATGATTTTCGGGGGATAATTATGTTTCGGAACGGACGGTATCGTAGATCTCCAAGGTTTGCGCGGAAACGTCGAGGAAGGGTTCGGGATCGAGTTTTCCGTCGATCATCGCGAGGAAGGCACGGACTTCGTGTTCCATATTATTGTAGGGGGCACGGGAGAACAGGATCTCGCGTTCTCCGCGGCGCGGAGTAAAAACGATCTCGGTCGGACTTGACACGGGACGGAAGGTCAGCGCACCGTCCTCGCCCTCGATGACAGAGGGGTTCACGGAATCGGTGATCTTACTGTAAGTCACGGTCACGGTCATGTGCTTTCCGGCATCGGTCATCAGGATCACGCCGGCACCGTGGAAGCCGTTTGCAAGCGGGATGCCGAGAGAGACTGCCGCACTCGGTTTCCCGAAGAGAGAAACCGCCATATGCAAGGGATAGATTCCGATGTCCGCCAAGGCGTTGTTCCCGATCGAGGGATCGAAGGCGGGGAGGACTTCCCCGCGCCGGAAAGAATCGTATCTCGAAGAATACTGATCGTATTCGAGGGAAGCACGGCGCAGAGTTCCGAGCCGCGGCAGGGCGTTTCTGATCACGTCGTAGGCGGGATCGAAATCCGGACGCATGGCTTCGAGAAGCACAAGTCCGCGCTCTTTCGCGCACGACCGCATTTCGAGAAAATCGGACAGACTGTCCGCCACGATCTTTTCGCAAAGGACGTGTTTTCCCGCGCGGAGCGCACGGAGCGCGATCTCCTTATGCGTAAAGTTCGGCGTAGCGATATAGAGGGCATCGAACGTGTCCGAACCGAGGGCTTCGGACGGTTCCGCAAAGCGGTGCGGAATTCCGTATTTATCGGCAAACGCGTCCGCCGTTTCCCTCTTTCGTGAGATGACCGCGGAGATCTCAGCGCCCTCCGTACATGAGACGGCATCCGCGAAACGGTCACTGATGAAGTTCGTGCCGATGACGGCAAAACGGATGGGTTTCATCGCAGGAAGAACCGATAGACGAGATACGCGACAATTCCGACGCCGACGACGAGCCACAGATAATTCAGGACGGTGTCGAATTTTCTGTTCCGTTCTTCTGCGATGCGGTCGAGTTCGCGGTCCTCTTCGGTTTCGGCAAGATCTTCGGGGATGCCGTCCTCGTTGAGTTCCTCATCGGGGGTGTCGTCGGTTTTCATCTTCTCATCTTCGGAGAAGTCGTAAGTTCCCTCTTTGATCTTGTCCGCGCGTTCGGCGGCACCGACGAAAAGATCGTCCATTGCCTCGGAGATCACCTCGTCGTCGATATGGTTGTCGTCCATGATCTTCACGAGCGTTTTTCCCGCTTCGTGGATCTCGTCGTAGTCCGTGCTCAGGGTGAGTTTGTCAATCAGTTTGGCGCACTCGGCGCAGATACGGCGGGGATTTCCGTAGCCGGAACAGGTCAGCACCTGCGCGTTTTCGTCCATGGGCGAACGGCAAAGACTGCAAAAGTTCATCTTACTTCTTTCCTCCCGCCATCTCGTCGATTCTGGCGTTCAGTGACTGCGTCATGCCGTTGCGCCATTCGGTGAGGTATTCCTGATAAAGTACTTTCTGTTCGGCGGCTTCCTCGGCGGTAAGTCCGCGTTCTTTTTTCAATTTTGCGAGTTCGTTGATTCGCTTTTGTTTCTCGATCGTCATAACTGCTCCGAATTGGTTTTTCATTAGTTTACCACAAACGGCAAAAAGTTGCAAGGTTTTCGCGTAAAGATTTTCAGTTTTTCAAAGCGGATTTGATTTTTTCGCTCAAAACCCACGCGAGTGCAATCTTCACGCCGTCGGGAAGGATGAACGGAACGACGCAGGAGAGAAGTACCCCGCCGAGGGACACCGCGTTGCCTTGGCTCAAGTAGACAAGATAAAACCACGCCGTTCCTACCGTATAAGTCAAAAGAAGACC
>JAKSPH010000123.1 GCA_024404975.1 Clostridia bacterium
GTGAGAAAGATCGAAGGCACACCGACCGGCGTTGCGGTCATCGTGATCGTGGACGGCGACAACCGCATTATTCTCGACGCGGGAGCGAACGGCTGTGTCGGCGAAGACGACGTGCGCCGGCTTTTGGAAAACGCGGAACCCGGCGACATCTTGCTCACCCAACTTGAAAATCCGACAACGACGGTCGGTTTCGCGCTGAAACTCGCAAAAGAAAAAGGACTCGTCACCGTTCTCAATCCCGCACCGATCGACCGCGGGATCCTGCCCTATCTTCCCTATGCGGACTGCGTGATTCCCAACGAAACGGAATTCGCCGTACTCGCGGGGACGGAAGACCTCGAAGCGGGTGCCAAGCGCATTCTCGATATGGGCGTTTCCGACGTGATCGTCACGCTCGGAAGCCGGGGTTATCGCTATTTCGGCAAAGAAGGAACCTTCGGCGAACCCTGTATCAAGGTGAAAGTCATAGACACGACGGCGGCGGGAGATACCTTCTGCGGTGCGTTCGTGACGGCGCTCTCAAAAGAGGAGAGCGTGAAGGATGCCCTTCGGTTCGCCAACCGGGCGGCGGCTCTGACCGTCACCAAGGCGGGGGCGGGACAAGCCATTCCGACACTCGCGGAATACGACGCATACTACAATCACTGATTCAATATGAAAAACGGCTCGGTAGAATCCGAGCCGTTTTTGTTGTTCGCACGTGGAAAAAATCCCTATGAAACCGCCCGAAATCCGAGCCGTTTTTGTTATGCTTTTTTATTCGATCTCTCCGTGGGAGAAAAGGACGGAATCTTCATTCAGCGTGAGCAAGCCGAACGAGCAGTTGCCACCGTGAGGTTCTCCGACGCTTCCCGGATTGAAGAGCCAAACACCCTCCTCGTACCGTTCGAGAGGATCGTGCGTGTGACCGAAAAGAACGATCTTGGCGTTTCTCTGCTTCGCGAGGTTCAGCAGTCCCTCTTCGCCGTATTTCGCGCCGTACAGATCGCCGTGCGTGAGGACGATCTTATGCCCCATGAGCGTGATCTCCTCCGTTTTCGGAACGGGGGTTCCGTAGATCGCACCGGTAAAATCGCAGTTTCCGCGGACGCAGACGTAAGTGTGGGCGGGAAACTCCTGTTGCAGACCGAAAAGGTCGGATAGACCGTCGCCGAGAAAAAAGACGACGTCGGCATTCGGATGAAGCGAGAGGGCGCGGCGCATCGCGCGGGTGTGACCGTGGCTATCCGAAAAGATGATACATTCCATAAAAAACTCCGAGTCGCATTTTCGGCGCGCCTTCATATACTGTCAATGAAATCCGGGAAAGGCAGACCGAACTATGAAAATTGACCATGAAAAAATGAAACGAATCGCCAAACTGTCCGACAAAGAACTGTGGGCGACCGTGGTTTCCGTCGCATCGGAAAACGGCATCCGGCTCTCGTCGGCGCAACCGTCGCACGAAGATCTCGACAAACTCCGCACAATCCTCTCGAATTCCGAGAATCTCGGCACGTGGGACGCGGTCAGGATCATCGGCGAATACCGCAGAAAATACGGGAGAGGATAACTCCCCGCCGAATCTTCTTTGAACAAGAAAGGGACTTATATGGACAAAAACGACACTCCGGACCTCGCGGCGGTCATTCAAAGTATTATGAACAATCCGTCGCTTATGGCGCAGATCTCCGCCATCGCAAACGCAAATCAATCGCCGCAAGTTCCACCGACCGCGGCGGAAGAGCCTGTTTCGGCACCGGAGGGAGCGATCCCGCGGCTGAAACTCAATTTCAAGGATGACAGACGGAACGGTCTGTTTGCGGCACTGAAACCCTATCTCTCCGAGAACAGAGCCAAGGCGCTCGATTCCATGACGGTGATCGCGGAACTGCTCTCAACCGTTTTCCCGAGTTAGGAGGCAATTCATGTATACACAACCGAAAAATCGTGCGGGAATGACGATCCCCATCAATTACGGCGGAACTTCTCTTCTCACGGAAGATCAGTACATAGCTCCCGCAGAGGAGGAAGAAACGAAGAAGGAAGAACCCGTGCGGGTACCTCCTCCGCCGGCGCATCCCACAGTTTCGGAGAAAAAGACGGCGCCGAGAGAAATTCCCGTATTCGATCCGCCTCCCTCCGAGAAAGACGGGATTGCTTTCGGAATCACCTCCGCGATCAATCTGCTGAAACTCTCGAAACTGAAACTTCCCTTTCTCGGAAATCGGGATCCGTCGGAGCAAAAGCCAAGGGATATCTGTGATATTCTTCTGCCCGCGCTCGCACTGTTACTGCTCTTTTGCAAAAAGCCGGATCGGCTCGGCGCGCTGATGCTCCTTGTTCTGCTTCTGATCAAATAACGGTCAGAAAGACAGCGTGTACTGATTGGTTTCCGTCAAGCCGTCCAACACGTGGTTGCGGCGCAGGATTTCGATGACGGCTTTGGCGATGCCGGTGC
>JAKSPH010000124.1 GCA_024404975.1 Clostridia bacterium
CTACTATTCCGGCACCGTAGAGCATCTCTTCGATTATCAGGACGCGATTGAAGCACTTGATATTACGGGCGACGTCCTGAACAACGATTCCGATCTCGATCTTTATCTGACCGTGGACGGCGAACGTAAAGTGCTTCGCGCACACTCTTCACTTACTCTTTCATAGACGAAAAATCGCTTGGCGGTGAGCCAAGCGATTTTTTTATTCTTCTTCGATAGGTCCGGCATCCGGATATTTGAACTCGCGGAATCCGTCGATGTTTCCTTTGCACATGGCGTGGAAGATACGGTGGCGGAGTCCTTTGTTTCCACGTTCCAATTCTTTGAGAAGATTCTTCATATTCTCGCGTTCGGTCGCGTGATCTTCGGGGCAGGGACTTTTGATGACAGGCAATTCCTGACGTCTGGTGAAGTACACGACGTCCTTTTCCTGCGCGTAGATTAATGGACGGATCAAGGTGATGTCACGTTTTGAAAGGTAGGTAACGGGAGAGAAACAGCCGAGCCGACCTTCGAAAAACAGGTTCATCATGAAGGTTTCCACGGCGTCGTCGTAGTGATGGCCGAGCGCCACTTTGTTGCATCCTGCGGCAATGGCGGCTGCATGAAGGGATCCGCGGCGCATTTTGGCGCAAAGAGAACAGGGATTGGATTCTTTCCTCACGTCAAAGATGATGTGCGCGATCTCGGTGTCGATCACTTGATATTCCACGCCGAGTTTGTCGCAGAATTCCCGGATGGGCGTGAAATCCGCACCTTCGAATCCCATATTGACGGTGATACCGACGACGGTAAATTTTTTTGGATAGAATTTCGACAGTTGCGCGAGTGCGGCAAGGAGTGTCAGAGAGTCTTTTCCTGCGGAAACACCGACCGCAACCCGGTCCCCGTCCTCGATCATCTGGTAGTCATCGACGGCACGGCGGACGAAGCTGAGTATTCTTTTCATTTCTTTCATAAGTACACATCTCTTGGTCGTTGCATATATTGAAAATAAAACGCAAGGGGAGAATCGTATGGCAATTCGGGTGTTTATCGACCAAGGACACAATCCGTCAAATTACAATACGGGAGCCGAGGGAAACGGCTATTTTGAACAGGATATTACTTACAATATCGGGAAACTTCTATACGGCTTGTTCGAGCAGAATCCCGCTTTTGTTCCGAAACTGTCACGCAAAACGCCGACGGAGAATCTCGGAACGGACAATTCGTCGAGCTTGAAGGCACGCGTGGATGCCGCGAATACGTGGAAGGCGGATCTCTTTCTTTCGATACACACGAACGCATCGGAGAATCCCTCCGCATCCGGCACGGAAGCGCTGATCTACGGTCCGTCTTCCAAGGTCGCGAAAGCCGTCGGTGAAGATATACTGAAACAACTGAATCTTCTGACGGGGCTTCGCAATCGCGGGATCGTGTACCGTCCGGGGCTGTACGTTTTGAAGAAAACGAAGATGCCCGCGGTACTTGTGGAGTGCGGTTTCATCTCCAACCCGTACGATGCGCGTATGATGGTGCAGGATCCCTTGCTGTTTGCGCGCGGGATCTATCGCGGTGTGCTGGAATATTACGGCTTACTTTAAGCGGAGTTCATCCACGTCGAGATACTCTCTTGCTACGGCGACACTGTCGGCAGGGAAGACGTAGGACGCACCGCAGGCGGTGCAGACGACTTCGACACCGTGGTCTGTGAATCTGAAATCGTATTCACCGCTATGGCAGGGACAGTCGATCTTTCCGTCCTCTTTGAGTTCACTGACGAGGAAGCGGACGATATCGTAAACTTCGGGATCGGGGAGGATTTCTTCATCGTTCAGATCCTGCGGCTGAATGTCTTTCAGATCGTCTGCTTCAAGGTTTTTGAGCAGTTCGTTGAGTTCGTGTCCCGAACGTTCGAGTTCCAAGCCGACGGCATCTTCTTCGCCGAGGAAACCGATGTCCATATTGGCATAGGGGCATCCGAGCGTAAATATGTCACGTCCGAAGAACAGGCTTTGGGATACGGTGTAGGTGTGGTTCGTTTTGCAGAAAACGCAGGGAATGGACAGACGCATTTTGGCATCTCTCGTGATCTCCACGTCCATATTGGAGCCGCCGCAAGGGCATTTCAGACGAACAAGGTTTGCTTTCAATGCAAACTGTCCGACGATTCCCATGACGGATTCGCCGCACTTGGGACAGCGGTATGCGATATGAGTTTGTTTCTGATTTTCCATAATTGCCTCAAAACCGAAGAATGGATCCGGGAAGTTTTTCGGGCATAGTCGAAAGGGCGATTCTGTCCGCGGTTTCTTTGCCGGCGAGAATGTTTACAAGTTCGTAGCCGAAAGCGAAAGCAACTCCCATTCCTTGTGCCGTGGTGATCTTTCCGTCGGTAACGACGGCGGCGTTTTCCAC
>JAKSPH010000125.1 GCA_024404975.1 Clostridia bacterium
GTTCGGCGATATGCGCGCCGTGTGCGATGGAAGATTCCTTGGCGAAATGAAGTCCCGGCGTAATGCGGAGATTAAGCGTTTGCGCAAGATGATGGCGGAGCATTCCGGTCACCTTCTCAAGACCGATGAGCGCTTCCTTCGTATCTCCGATGCAGGAGAACCAAACGGTCGCGTATTTGAGGTCGGGCGCGACTTCCGCTCTTGTGATACTGATGAAATTGTCAGCCACCTTGGGTTCTCTGACGTTTCCGATCGCAATGGCAAGTTCCTGCGCTACCGCATCGTTGATTCTGCCTCTTCTGTACTTAGACATAATGTAAATTCCTTTATTTTCTAACTTTTGTTTACAAAAATATCAATCTGCCGCTGCCGTGTTTTTCACGTTCTCCGAGCGATGCGGCAAACGCCCGTGTCCCCTCTTCCGCGCATCCGATCATACGGCGAACGGAAAACGTATCGGCGAGAGCCCTTTTCAAACAGGAGAAATGGGTGCATCCGAGGATGAGCGTATCCGGCTCGAATTCTCCGAATTCCGCACGGATCTTCTCTGCCGCCGTCCGGACGTCGTCGGGATTGCGCAGGCACGGCGGTGTTTCCGCCAATGAAACGAGCGGTTGCGCCGGGATCTCCATGACCTGACAGGCGGGACAAAGCGCGCGGATGAGTTTTCCGTAGATGCCGGAGGACGCGGTGCGCGCCGTGGCGATCACACCGATATATCCGTTTTGCGTTGCCTCCGTTGCCGCTTTCGCCGTCGGAACAAGCACGTTGGCAATGCCGTCGAAAGTCGGTTCTTCGGGCGAGTTCAACATCACGCTGCCCGCGGTACCGCAGGCGGCAAAGATCCGTTCCGCGCCGAACGAACGGAGTTTTTCGACGTCGGACAATAAGAGGGATCTCAGTTCCGTCTCGCTCTTTGTGCCGTAAGGCGCGTTCTCACGGTCGGCGTAAAACACGATGTCGGCTTGCGGGAGAAGTCCCGCAAGAAGTCGGGCGCAATAAGCGCCGCCCGCGCCGCTGTCAAACACGCCGATCATGGCAACGCTTACCGAACTGCCGCACGAGATCGGAGAAGGAAAGTCCTCCTGCACGAAGCACTCTCGGCGACATACTGATCTCCGTCATACCGGGGATCGGATTGATCTCATTGAAGAAAATATCGTCGCCGACGCGGAAGAAATCCACACGGCAGAGATCGCGGATGCCGACCGTTTCGACGAGCCGCTTTGCGTAAGCGAGGGAACGCGCCGAGAGTTCGGTCGGCAAGTCGGGGGTATCTTCCACCCGCGCCTCGGCACTTTCGTATTTGGTCTTAAAGTCGTAGAAGCCCTTCCGGACGGTGATTCGTCCGGGGCCGAAATACTCCCTACCGAAGCGGGAAAGGTACGCGACCTCCCATTCTTCGGGGCAGGTGAGCATCGGCTCGGCGAGGACGTCGCCGTATTTCGCGCACGTCTCATACCGTTTGGCAAATTCCGATTCTTCCGGCACGGCGACCGCGCCGACGGAACTGCCAAGGCGGTTCGGTTTCAGGAAGAGGGGGAACGCGCCTTGGGGAAACGCCGTTTTGACGGCATCAAAGGCAAAGGCCGCGGAAGTTCCCGCAGGGATCAGACAGCCGTCAAGCACAGGGATGCCGAGCGACTTTGCGATGAGTTTGGTCGCGCACTTATCCGACGTGATCGCCCCCGCGTGGGTATCAACGCCGAGCACCGAAAATCCCGCTGACGAGAGCAGTCCCTGTACGGTCCCGTCCTCGCCGAAATCTCCGTGGAGGATGGGGAACACGGTATCAACAAAAATCTTTTCGCCGTTCTCCGCAAGGAAGCAGGGTTCGCCGTACTTCACGGGGAAAACGCGGATCCTCTCTCCCGTCGGCCGCTCCCAAAGGAAATCGCCGTTTTTCTCAATACATACGGGAAAGACCTGAAACTTACATTTGAGAGCCGCGCGTATCACGGCTCTGGCACTGACTACGGAAACGTCGCGCTCCGCGCCCTGCCCTCCGAAAAGGACGGCAATGCGTTCGTTGTTCATAACATCACCTCGGCATAACTATATGCGAAACGTCATGCCGACGTGAAGATCATCTTGTCAGAATTGCCACGCGGTCGCATCCGCCGCAGTCTTTGATCACGGTGACGGTGAACCCCGCTTCTATCGCGAGTGCGGAGATCTTTTCTCTCTGATCGTAGCCGATCTCGAAAGCGAAGAAACCGTCCGGATTCAGAGAATCGCGGTAGTGCGCGAGGATGGCGCGGTAAAAATCCATACCGTCCGGACCGCCGACGAACGCCATTTTCGGCATGCTCAGCATCATCTCACGCCAGCTCGATAAA
>JAKSPH010000126.1 GCA_024404975.1 Clostridia bacterium
ATCGTCTTTTCGGAACGGGCTCTGGAATAACTGGTGATCCAACGAAGACCGAGCGTCTGTCTGCGCTCAGCACGAACTTCCATGGGAACCTGATAGTTAGAACCGCCGACACGGCGAGCCTTAACTTCAAGAACGGGCATTACGTTTTCGAGTGCTGCGGTGAACACGTCAAGTGCGTTCTCTCCGCTCTTAGCCTCGATCATTGCGAATGCATCGTAAACGATCTTCTGAGCTACACCTTTTTTACCGTCAAGCATGATGTTGTTGACGAGTTTGGTTACGAGCTGAGAATTGTACAACGGATCCGGCAATACTTCTCTTTTGGAAATTTGACCTCTTCTAGGCACTGTACTTCCCTCCTTCATTAAAATTATGAATTCATAGGTACTCGGGAGAATCTCCCGTTAGTGCTTCGCTTGCGACTTATTAGGTGCGTAAAACAACTATATCATCAGCACGTGAGCACATTTGCGTCCGGATGTACCTTATTTCTTGGGACGCTTTGCTCCGTACTTGGAGCGGCCCTGTTTACGGTTTGCGACACCCTGGGTATCAAGGGTACCACGGATAATGTGGTAACGTACACCGGGAAGGTCACGAACACGTCCACCGCGGATAAGAACAACGCTATGCTCCTGAAGGTTGTGACCGATACCGGGAATATAGCTGGTAGCTTCCATTCCGTTGGTAAGTCTTACTCTGGCGATTTTACGAAGTGCAGAGTTAGGCTTCTTGGGAGTTACGGTAGTAACCTTGGTGCAAACGCCTCTCTTCTGGGGTGCGCTAAGATCGGTCTGCTTGTTTTCAAGTGCGTTGAAACCCTTTTGAAGAACGGGAGTCTTGGACTTGTAACGTTTGTCGGAACGACCTTGTTTAACGAGCTGGTTAAAGGTTGGCATTCTTCATCCTCCTTCTTTAAGATATAGTGTTTTATCTATACCGAACACGACTGTCGCATCGGGTATATTCATTATCAAACCTGTTTTCGGGCATACTTCGGGCATACTCGCACAGTTACAATACATTTTACCATGATCTCCATGATTTGTCAAGAGTTTTCAAGGAAAAAGAAAATATTTTTCTTATAAAAACAGGGACAAAGTGCCGGAATCATTTTCTGAACCGTTTGCCGGTCTGTTCGAGATACATACGCATCGGAAGCACCCAGTCCGTCTGGATAATGTCGAAGCCCGCGTCCGCAAGCCAGCCCCAACCCGCATCGGGGTCGCCGAGCAGGGACACGTCGTCGGAATGTCCTGCCGAGAGCTGAACGCGGAAGTTATAGAGGATCGCGTTCGCCCATGCGATCTTTCCCTCTTTGTGGAGCATTTCGATGAATTCGGGGCGGATGACTTCGCAATCTTCCGTCGGGAAGAGAAGTTCGGCACCGACGTAATTGATATTTCTTCTTTTGAGTTCCTCGTGATACTCGCCCGCTTCCCTGCGGTAGATCGGCAGGAACATCAGTTCGGGGGCGACTTCTTCCAGCACGTCGAACACCTGACGGTTTGGGGCGGTCTTGACGACGATACGGTCCTGCATGCCGTGCGCCTTTATCGCTTTCGCGATCTCGGCGGGGTAATCCCAGAACTTGTCTACGTTGATGAAACATTTATTGCCGAACTCTTCCAGCACTTCATCGAACGTGCAGAGCGTCCATTCCGTCGGTACTCTGTCGTAATTGACGTAGCGAAGTACGCTTGTGATCTGATCGTACGTGAGATTGCGGATACTGCCGCAGAAACCGAGATGGTCGCGTTCCTCTTTCGGATGGAAAATGACGAGTTTGCCGTCTGCGGTCATATTCAGATCGACTTCAAGCATATCCGCGCCCTGATTGCAGGCGATACGGTATGCCGCCATCGTGTTGCAGGGAATGTTTCCGCCGGAAACGCCCCGGTGCGCGGCAATGACGATTTTTTCTTTACATGTTTGCAAAAGATCTGCCAAAGTTGTTTCTCCTTTGATTTAGCGTAAGTATAGCACAGAAACCGTTTTTTGTCAATCGGGCTTCGGCTTTTAACAAAGAAAAAAGCAGCACGTAAATCCGTGCTGCTTTGAACCGAAAAAGGATTATGCCTTCGGGCTCTCCTCCAAGGTGCCCGGCTACCGTAAAGCCGCAAG
>JAKSPH010000127.1 GCA_024404975.1 Clostridia bacterium
CGTTCGCTCACATTGCGGCAAAGAAGATCTACGGCAACGCGGAACTCGTGGCTTGCACTGATTTCAAAGCCGCTTATGACGCGGTGGCAAACGGAGAGTGCGACGTCGCCGTGCTTCCGATTGAAAACAGTACCGCGGGAGAGGTCGGATCGGTCCTCGATCTTCTCTTCTCCGGCAGTTTATACATTACGGGCGTTTACGACCTGTTCGTCCATCAGCATCTGATGGCGAAAAAGGGGACTTCCCCCGATATGATCCAAAGAGTCGTCAGCCACCCGCAGGCACTCGCGCAGTGTGCGCCGTATTTGCGTGACAAGGGGTACGTCCTTCAGGAATTCGACAACACGGCGGGGGCGGCAAAGTTCGTTCGCGAATCCGCCGATCCCACCATCGCGGCGAGCGCGAGCGAGGAAACCGCGAAACTGTACGGACTTGAGATCCTCGCACGGAATATCAACGAACAGAACATCAACACGACGAGATTCGCCACGGTCGCGAAGGTACGTTCGGAAGTTCCTGCGGAGAGAAACCGCCATTCCATTCTGATGTTCACCGTCAGCGACAACGCCGGCGCGCTCTCCGAAGCGATCAACGTCATCGGAAAATACGGGTTCAATATGCGTTGTCTGCGGAGCCGTCCGATGAAAGACCTGATGTGGAAATATTATTTCTATGCCGAGATCGAGGACAACCTCGACGCCGAAAAAGGAAAGTCGATGCTCTCCGAACTTTCGGGATGCTGTGACGTCATCAAGTATTTCGGCAGTTTCAACTTCCCTGCGGAACTTCACTGAAAGGAGCAGTTTTATGATCCTCCCCGTACATCTTTCCGAAAAGAGTTATGACATTGTTCTCGCCTCCGGTGCGCTCGGCAAGGCAGGAGAACTGTTTGATCTGAACAGAAAAGTCCTCGTCGTTACGGATTCCGGCGCTCCCACCGAATACGCCGAGGCGATCGTCCGTCAATGCGCGGAGCCGACACTCGCGGTTCTCGACGCAGGAGAAGAAAGCAAAAATATCGGGAATTTCGAGAAACTGCTCGGTATGATGCTGAAAAAAGGATTTACCCGTCGGGATGCCGTCGTTGCCGTCGGAGGCGGTGTCGTCGGTGATCTCTCCGGCTTCGTCGCCGCATCGTTCATGCGCGGAATTGATTTCTACAACGTGCCGACGACGCTTCTTTCGCAACTCGATTCCTCGGTCGGCGGAAAGACCGCGATCGACCTCTGCGGAGTCAAAAACTGTGTCGGTGCGTTCTGGCAACCGAAAAAAGTGCTGATCGATCCCGACGTTTTGCAAACCCTCGACGACAGACAATTCCGCTCCGGAATGGCGGAAGCCGTCAAGATGGCAGCCACTTCAAGCAAAGAATTGTTTACATTATTTGAAAATTCGGAGCCGGACGGCTTCCGGAAGGACATTGAGCAAATCATTGCTTCCGCTCTGCAAATCAAGATTTCCGTGGTGGAAGCGGACGAAACGGAAACCGGTCTTCGCCGGATCCTCAATTTCGGTCACACCGTAGGACACGCCGTGGAGAGTGCTTCCGGCATGGCTCTGACGCACGGAGAATCCGTGGCGATCGGTATGCTCCCGATGGCGGGTGACGGTGTTCGGCAGCGGATCGAAGCCGTGCTGAAAAAACTCGGACTTCCGACAGAATGCGGGATTCCCGCGGAGGATCTGATCTCCTTCCTGTTGCACGACAAGAAGAAAGCCGGAAACAAGATCTATACGGTTTACGTCAACGAGATCGGAAACGGAGAGATCGTGCAGGAAGAGATGACCGACGTTGCAAATAAAACGATTGAGAGAATGAAAAAATGAAAAATACATTCGGAAATAACGTGAGCGTCACGCTGTTCGGCGAGAGCCACGGCGATGCGATCGGTGCCGTCCTCGACGGCATGGCACCCGGCATTCCGGTAGATGAAGCCGAGATCGCGGCGCAGATGGAAAAACGGCGTTCGGTTTCGGCGCTCTCCACTGCCCGTAAAGAAAAAGACAAAGCGGAGATCATCAGCGGTGTTT
>JAKSPH010000128.1 GCA_024404975.1 Clostridia bacterium
GATAAAGCCGCCGGCTTCATCACCGGCACCGTGCTTCCGATCGACGGCGGTTTCAACGCTTATTCCGGAGTATGACACGGGATATCTTTCGGGTATCGGAGGACGCGCTCGGTCTTAAACCCGATGAGATACGCGACGCTCTCGCGCAGTCTCTTGAAGGCAAAGACCTCAGAAAAGTACTGATAATTCCTCCGGACTTTACCCGCTTTCATTCGGGCGCAGGTTTTATCACGAATTTTTACTATCACGAACTCGTCCGTCGCGGAGCCGAGGTCGACATCCTTCCGGCTCTCGGCACTCACGTTCCCGTGACGCCGGAGCAGGCGTCGGCGATGTTCGGCGACGTTCCGTATGAGAAATTCATCGTTCACGACTGGCGACGCGATGTGACGCGGATCGGCGAGATCCCGTCGGAGTTCGTGTCCGTCGTTACCGATGGGCTTTGGAACGAGTCCATTCCCGTTGAGATCAACCGTCTCGTCGTGAGCGGGAAATACGATCTCATCATCTCTCCCGGTCAGGTGGTGCCGCACGAGGTCATCGGTATGTCGAACCACGCAAAGAATCTATTCGTCGGCGTGGGCGGCAGCGGCATGATCAGCGCCTCACACATGATCGGTGCCGTTTACGGTATGGAACGGATGATGGGCAGGGATCACACTCCCGTACGCCGCATCTTCGACTACGGCATGGAGCATTTTCTCCGCAACGTGCCGATCCTTTTCGTGCTGACAGTGACGACGGCTCCGAACGGAAACATCAGCACGCACGGATTATTCATCGGCGAGGGCAGGAACTGTCTTACCGCCGCCGTGAAACTCGCGCAGGAGAAGAACATTGATTTCGTTCCTCACGGCATAAAGAAGTGTGTCGTTTATCTCGATCCTTCGGAATTCCGCAGTACCTGGCTCGGCAACAAGGCGATATACCGCACGCGGATGGCCATTGCCGACGGCGGCGAGCTCATAGTGCTGGCGCCCGGTGTCGAGCGTTTCGGCGAGGATCCCGCCTGCGACCGTCTGATCCGTAAATACGGATACAGGGGCCGCCTGCGCACTTTGAAGGAATTCGAGGATCCCGCAAATGACGATCTCCGCGCCGATATGAGCGTTGCCGCTCATCTGATCCACGGCTCATCTGACGGAAGATTTTCCGTCACATACGCCGTGCGCGATATGGGCCGCGCCGAGATCGAGTCCGTCGGGTACGGCAGCGCCGACTACGACGAGATCGCGAAAAAATACGATCCCTTCTCTCTCCGTTACGGTTACAACACCGTTGACGGCGAGGAAATCTATTTCATTCCGAATCCCGCGCTGGGACTTTGGATCAATAGGGAGAAATTCTTATGAACGCTTTTATGGACCGTGATTTTCTGCTTGACTCTCCCGCCGCCCGTGAACTGTATCACGGTTTTGCGGAAGGTCAGCCGATATACGATTTTCACAATCATCTTTCCGCACGCGATATCGCGGAGCACAGAGTTTTCCGCGATCTATACGAATTATGGCTCGAGGCCGACCACTACAAGTGGCGCGCGATGCGGGCCTGCGGGATCGACGAAAAATACGTTACCGGCGACGGTGCCCCCGAGGAAAAGTTTTTTGCGTGGGCGACGGTTCTCCCGCGTCTTGCCGGAAGTCCGCTCTATCACTGGACGCACCTTGAACTTCAGCGTTAGTTTGATATCGAAGAGCCTCTCTGCCCGGACAGCGCCCGCCGCATCTGGGATGCCGCGTCGGCAGAACTCGCACGCGGAAGCCTTGACGCGGTAAGCGCGCTCGAACGGATGAACGTCCGCGCCGTATGCACCACCGACGATCCCATCGACTCTCTCGAATGGCACCAAAAGATCGCCGCCGACGGCAGTATCGGTTTCAAAGTTCTCCCCTCGTTCCGTCCGGACAGCTCTCTTGCCGGCCCCCCCGAGTCCCCCCGCGCCCCCCGCGCGGCCCTGCGCCGGCAATCCGGCACCCCCCACCTGCC
>JAKSPH010000129.1 GCA_024404975.1 Clostridia bacterium
GTCGCTCTCCACTGCCCGTAAAGAAAAAGACAAAGCGGAGATCATCAGCGGTGTTTACCGCGGACGTACAACAGGTACGCCGATCACCGTTCTGATCCGAAACGAGGACGTCAGAAGCGGCGACTACTCGCCGATGGAGAACATCGCGCGTCCCGGACACGCCGATTACACGGGTTACGTCAAATACGCGGGATTCAACGATCCGCGCGGCGGCGGACATTTTTCCGGCAGAATCACCGCGGGACTTGTCTCGGTCGGCGCGATCGCCCTCTCCGCGTTGAAACGGCGCGGGATCACCGTGGCAACTCATATTGCACGTTGTGCCGGAATCGCAGACCGCGCGTTCTTCGACTTCCCTGCCGACGCGGAAAAACTCAACCGCTCGGACTTTGCCGTCCTTGACGACGAAGCTGCGGAGCGCATGAAAGCCAAGATTCTCGAAGCGAGAGAGGACGGCGACAGTGTGGGCGGTGTTCTCGAAACGGTCGTTCTCGGTCTTCCCGCCGGTATCGGCGAACCCTGGTTCGACAGTATGGAGAGCGTTCTCTCGCATATCTTATTCTCCATTCCCGGCGTCAAAGGAGTGGAATTCGGCGACGGATTCGCACTTTGCGAGTTCCGCGGTTCGGAGGCCAACGGAAGCATCCGCGTGAAGCACGGCGAGATCCGCATGGAAAACGACAGAATGGGCGGTATTTTCGGCGGGATCACTTCCGGCGATCCGTTGAAGATCCGCATCGCGGTAAAACCGACGCCTTCCATCTACAAAGCGCAAAAGACCGTGGATTTCCGTTCGGGAACCAACGAGATCCTGCAAATTGCGGGCAGACACGATCCCGCGATTGTACACCGCTGCCGCGTGGTCGCGGACAGTTGCGTGGCGCTTGCCCTTTGTGACTTACTCACCGAAAAATACGGAACCGACTTCTTGGGAGAACACGAATGAAATACGGACTGATCGGCGGAAAACTCGGACACAGTTTCTCGAAAGAGATACACGCCCGCCTTGCCGACTACGAATACGAACTGAAAGAACTGCCGCCGGAAGGCGTGGACGAGTTGATGACATCGAAAGATTTTTGTGCCGTCAACGTTACCATTCCCTATAAAGAGCGGGTGCTTCCCTTCATGGAGCAGATCGACGAAGGCGCAAGACGGATCGGTTCCGTCAACACCGTCGTCAACCGCGACGGACGGCTCTGCGGTTACAACACCGATTATATGGGAATGAGATCCCTGATCCTGCGCCATTGCGGGGGACTCGACGGGAAGACCGTTCTGATCCTCGGCGGTGACGGCGGAACGGCGCGTACCGCGTATGCCGTGGCGACCGATCTCGGCGCAAAAGCCGTGTACCGTGTCAGCAGATCGGCGAAAGACGGGTTTATCGACTACCCGACCGCGCTGACCGTAGATGCGGACGTGATCATCAACACGACGCCTGTCGGAATGTTCCCCGACACGGACGGTATGCCGATCGACGTGAAGGCGTTTCCCCATCTCTCGCTCGTGATCGACGCAGTTTACAATCCCCTGCGGACACCTCTCGTTCTGGCGGCGCAGGAAATGGGAATCCCCGCCGAGGGCGGACTGTATATGCTTGTTTCTCAAGCGGTCTATGCCTGTACGCATTTCACCGGTCGGGAGTTCGGCGAGGAAACCTTCCGCACCGTGTTCGCGAAAACGCGGAGCGAGAAAGAGAATATCGTTCTCACCGGTATGCCCGGCTGC
>JAKSPH010000013.1 GCA_024404975.1 Clostridia bacterium
TTTGTGAGGTAGTACAGAAGGAATTCAAGCACGACGGCACTTCCAAGCCCCCTGCCCTCGATCTTGAACTGCGTCAACCCCATCGGGAGATAGCGTTTGCGGATGTCCTCCGTTCCGATGAAAGCGGGGTTCTCCATCGCGCGGGAGAAGCGGTAGCCCTGTTCGGCTCCCGGTGCGCGGCAGACGTGGTCGGCACAGGGTTCTCCGAGGTTCTTCCGGCTGACGTTCTCATAGCACGCGCGTCTGACTTTGCAACCGACGTCGCAACACTCGTTGACGAGGAATTCGGCTTTTTGCCGTTGGACGGGGGTGAGCGTGTTCAGTTTTTCAAAGTCGCGGTTGAAGCGAAAGTCCGGCACGACATAGCGGAATTCCTCACGGTCGAGTTCACGCACAAGGTCGGAAAAATCCGTCAGAACTTTGGTCGTCGAAGAAACGAAATACAGGCGCGGATAGCGATGTTTTAAGTGGTCGAGCAACAGTTCGGAATGGACGATCACGCCGTTTTCGACGGCGCTTTTTTCAAAGAGGGCGCAAAGTTTGTTGCATTTCCGGTCGGTCAGATGTTCGGGCGTCAGAAGCGAATTGCTGAACGTCAATCTGCCGGAAATGCCGAATTCTTCCAGCAGGGCAAGCGCATCTTCGGCGTTGTCCTCGCCGAATCCAACCCTGCCGCCGCCCCAAAGGCAATCCGCCGGCGCGCCGTAGACGGAACCGACGGTGAAATCTTCATAGAACCATTCGGGGTTGCCGAAGTACAGAGGGAAAAACGCCCGGTAGAGGTCGGTGAATTCAAACAGACCGGGCAGATGAAAGACGGCTCTTCTTTCCATCGTTTTCGTCCTTTCCGCCGGAGGTTCCGGCAAAAATTCAGCCGGGATCCTGAAAATCCCGGCTTTTGCGCAGAGAATTATTTTTGCGTACGCGCGGTGAGGGCTGCCGCAAAGACCGCTTCTTTCGCGTGGGCGGCGGCTTCTCCGTCGGCTCTGACGGAGAGATAGATCTTGAGTTTCGGCTCGGTGCCGGAGGGGCGGACTACGACGCTCGTACCGTCCGTCAGACGGAATTTCAGAACGTCGGATTTGGGAAGTCCGGTGTCGTCGTTGAGATAGTCGATGAGAGAAGCGACGGGAGTTCCGGCGATCTCTTTGGTGTTCTCACGGAAATCTTTCATCAATCCCTGCATGGTGGCAAATCCTGCGGCGCCTTCAAACGTGTAGGAATGGAGAGTATTGAGCGCGTAACCGTATTTTGCGTAAACGGCTTGGAGCTGTTCGTAAACGGAGATACCGCGGCGGCGGAGAGCGGCACACATTTCGCAGATAATGAAAGCACCGTACACACCGTCTTTATCGCGGACGTAGGAACCGCCGAGATAGCCGTAGCTCTCTTCAAATCCGAAGAGGTAGCGGGAGGCATCGCCCTCTTTTTCAAGGTTGCCGATCACTTCGCCGATATACTTGAATCCGGTCAGAACGTTGACGGTTCTGACACCGAATCTCTCGGCGATGACGTCGGCAAGATCCGTCGTGACAACGGTCTTTACCATGACAGCGTCGGAACGGAGGGTGCCTTTGGCTTTCTTGGTTTCAAGAAGGAAATCGAGAAGAAGAAGTCCGACTTCGTTACCCGTGATAAGCACGAACTTACCGCCGTTGTCTTTCACGGCGATGCCGACACGGTCACAGTCGGGATCGGTCGCAAGGACGAGATCGGCATCTTTCGCGGTAGCGAGTTCCACCGCTTTCGCCATCGCCTCGCGGATCTCGGGGTTGGGATAGGGGCAGGTCGGGAAATTGCCGTTCGGCTCTCTCTGTTCGGGAACGACGGTAACGTCGGTATAGCCGGTTTCGGCAAGGATGCGGGTGACGGGGACAAGTCCCGTTCCGTTGAGAGGAGAATAGACGATCTTGAGGTTCTTGTCTTTTTCGTCGGGACCGACGGGCGAGGTCTTTTTGACTTCGGCGAGGAAGGCGTCGGTCACGGCGTCTTCGATATATGAAACGGAGCCGTTTCTGAGTCCGTCCTCAAAGGTCAAGGAGAGTTTCTCAAAGCAATCGGCTTTTTCGATTTCGGCGAGAATGGCGGCAGCGGCGGCATCGGTGATCTGGCAACCGTCGGAACCGTACACTTTATAACCGTTGTATTTCGAAGGGTTATGGGATGCCGTTACCATGATACCGGAAGCGCATCCGAGGGCGCGTACCGCGTAGGAAAGGCAGGGCGTGGGCATCAGGGCAGGATACATGAAGACTTTCAGACCGAGAGAGGCGAACACGGCGGATGCCTGTTCCGCAAACAGACGGGATTTGATACGGGAATCGTAACTGACGGCGATCTTTGCGCCTTTTCCCGCGGCGGCAAGAACGTAACGGGCAAGTCCCAAGGATGCTTTTCTGACGGTGTAGATATTCATACGGTTGGTTCCCGCGCCGATCACACCGCGAAGTCCTCCCGTTCCGAACGCAAGGTCACGGTAGAAGGCATCGAAAATGAGGTCGGAATTTCCCTTCATGGCAGAGAGTTCCGTTTGAAGATCGGCATCGTCCTTTGCGGAGGCGAGCCAAAGGCCGTAGAGTTGTTCGGGTGAATTTTTCATGGTATCCTCGATCTGTAATTATTTGTTCGGCTGTTGTGCGCCGATTTTAGTTTATGAGATTATTATACACAAAAATGCCCTTTTTTGAAAGTGGGTTTTTCGTTTTTTTATAGCACAATATTGACTTTTCCTCGGCGATATGGTAAAATCGGAGAAAAACGGAGCAAAATATGGCTTCTCATCACGTACAAGGGGCGGAGTCCTCCTCAGGTCAGAAACGCGGAAAACGCGATCTCTCGGAACTGAAACAGTTTCTCGACCGGCATTTTTGCGAAAAGATCTCGCTCGATGCCCTCTCCTCACGGTTTTTCATCAATAAATTCTATATGACGCGTCTGTTCAGAAGTCAGTTCGGTATGCCGATTTTGCAATACCTGCTCAGCCTTCGGATCGAGAACGCGAAACGTCTGCTTCTCTCCTCCGGCGAGAGTGCGGAAACGATCGGCGCGAAATGCGGATTTCCCGACGCGAACTATTTTTCCCGCGCGTTCGGAAAGGCGGTCGGCATCTCCCCGACGGAGTTCCGGCGGGCAAACGTCGAAAAACGTAAATCACTGTGATATAACAAAGGGCAAAGAGCCGATCGGCTCTTTGCCCTTGCTTTTCATTCGGAAAGAATCACTGCTGATTTGCGGTGCAAGCTTCAACGAAATCATTCTGAAGTGTGTTGACTGCAGCCTGTTTTGCGTCTTTCACCCGATCGTAGTACTTGTTGATACCAGTACCTTCCTGATAGTGATCAAGAAGAATTCTGTGGAAGGTGAATTCCTTGGTAAGAGTTTCTTCTTTGCCGTTGACCATACCCTTCTGACCGGTAAGGGAGATCGCGTCGTCGACGATCTTATCGATCGCGAATACAAGACGGTTTCTCATGTTGATGATGATCTCAACGTTTGCTTCGAACAGACCTGCTGCGCCGTTGGCGAGAGTCCATTCGTAGTAGTTGTTGAGGATGTCTGCGGAATTGGTGGAGCAGTAGTCGATATAACCTGCGCAACGGTCGAGGTTGACGCTGTTCTTGCCTACACCGATGACTTTCGCGAGGTTGTGGATAACGGTACGGTACTCGTCGCCTTCATGGTAAAGAGGCATAGGAGTAACGATGAATCCTTCCTTGCCCTCGTCCTCGTTCCACATATTACGGAAGTAGGTGGATTCGATCGCGCCGAGGAGGTTGACACCGCCGACGAGAACGCGCTCCTGGCTGAATGCCTTCTGCATGCAGATAACGTCATTGGAAATTCCGTCGTAGGACTCATTCATTACAGGAAGGATCGCGCTGGAGGAACCGATGGTCTTCTGGAGAGAGTCGGCCATTTCGGAGTAGTTGGCGGAGTCGTTGTAAGTGTAAACGTAATCACCGTCAACAAGGGTACGAGTGATCATGGAGTAGGAGTTCGCGTAGCAGATACCGGCAATGGGAAGTTTGCCGTCGCCGCCGATGGTGAAGCCCCAGATCGCATTGGTGTTGTTCTGGTTGAACGTATAACCGTCGGTACCGACAGTTCCGACACCCTTGATGCCCTTTTCGGCATTGCCTTCGGTCATATCGGTAATGAGGGACCATGTGTACTTGTTGTTGTTGACAAGCTCGATGAACTCATCGGTGGTGATACCGGTCTTTTTCAGGAGTTTGATGGAAACGGGAGTGATGAAGTATGCGCGGACGTCGTCTACAAGATAGTTGGAGGCGACAAGGAATTTGCCCTTCGTGGAGAAGGCGAGAGAATCCATGTAATCCCAGAAGTATCCTTTATCGTCCTTTTTCGCATCGTAGTCTGCGTGGTTGAAGGTGAAGAAGGTGGAATCTTTGAGGTTACGGAAGTTCTTTTTGAGTTCAACACCGACCATATCGTAAACGAAACCGATGAACATATCGGGCGTAGTCACGTTACCGGAAGTGATCATGCCGTTGATTTCGCCCATCTGCTGGCCCCATTTTTTGTCGGTATCCCAGACGTAAGTGATCTTGGTCTTGGTCGCCTGTTCCGCAGCGTTGTTTCTCGAAAGAACAAGGTTGATGAGGGTGGCATCGTCTACATGCAGAGATTGAGTGGTGTAAATTGCCGAGTCATAGGCCTGACCTGCGATGAACGCACGGTTACCGCAGAGAAGTTCACCGCTCTGAGAGTTGTCGGTCACCCAGATCTTGAGGGCAGCTTCTTTTTCCCAAGGATATGCGTAGGTTTCAAGACCGCAGTCTTTACATTTGGTAACGATCATACCGTTTTCGTTGGGCTGGGTGAGGGTTTCGAAGTCGTGGTCTGCGGTTTCGTTTTCGCCGCAAGCGCAGAATCTGACGTGCTTGAGCGGGCCGTCTGCTTCCCATGCACCGAACTCATGGGTGTGTCCGTCGGGTTCGGGAACCACGGGTTCTTTGCCGCAGGACGAGAGAACCGCTACTGCTCCGATGGCAAGTGCCAAAACAAGCAGCATACTGATAAACTTTTTCATAGTTTTCCTTTCTTTGCTGAATTGTAATGATGAGCTGAACGGATCAGCGTACCGCTCCGCCCGTTGAAAAACAGGTCGCTATTGTTTATTTTATATCAGAAAGGCAACTTTGTCAATATTTTTTTGTTATTTTTCTTTTATTTTGGCTTGTTTTATGTGTTTTTGCTTTTCTTTCTTTTATGAGAACACGAACTGTGCAACTGCCGTTTCTTTATGAAAAAAGAGAAAGTCGGAAGATTTTTCAAAAAAAGACTTGACAAATTGCGAAAAAGTGGTAAAATATCAATGTCATCACCGCGAGGCGATACACAAAGAGAACGCGGGTATGGCGGAACCGGCAGGTCTCCCTGCGGGTCGGTCACGTTCGGGCTCTGCTGCATCTTGCCTTCGGAGAGATCGCTCCGAAAAATAAATCAACGGTCAAAATTTATTATGCGGGTATGGCGGAACTGGCAGACGCGCAAGATTCAGGTTCTTGTGATCGCAAGGTTGTGCAGGTTCGATTCCTGTTACCCGCACCAAAAGGAAGATGAACGGTCTTCCTTTTTTATTTTGTTTCGGCGGAACTAGCAGGTCTCCCTGCGGGTCGGTCACGTTCGGGCTCTGACAACCCACCGGGTTGTCATTCAGTACCCTCACGCCGCTTCGCTACGCGCAAGATTCAGGTTCTTGTGATCGCAAGGCCTCGCAGGTTCGATTCCTGTTACCCCCTCCGGTTGCGTGTGGTTTCGAAAAAACAAAAAAGAATCTTGAGGCAACCAAAAAGAGAATTTGTATTGCAAAAAGCAAAATGATGAATTGCGTTTTTTTAATGAATAATAATAAAATCCATCAAAGTACATTGAGACATAAAAAAAGATTGACTTTTGAGCGCTTTTTTGATATTATTATCTTGATAAGATAGATATGAAATAACGCAGTTATTGTACGAAAGGTATTTTATGCGTTATTACGAATTGCTTGAAATATGCGATTCGTTTGTCATCGTTGGTGTCAGTCCAAGTTTTGAAGGAGGTCAATAGCATGAATCTGATGTACTTGAAATACGCCGTTGAGGTTGCCGCCTGCGGTTCCGTGAATAAGGCGGCTGAAAAATTATATATCGATCAACCGAACCTCAGCCGGGCAATCAAGGATCTGGAATACTCTCTCGGAGTGTCGATATTTGAACGTTCTTCCAAAGGAATGAAGTTAACACCCGACGGCGAGCGCTTTCTGAAATATGCCAATCAGATCTTAAAACAGGTCGATACCGTCGAACATATGTTCAGATGCAATAAGAACGCAAAACAATCCTTTTCGATTTCCGTTCCGCGGGCGAGTTATGTCTGCGATGCTTTTTCCGGGTTTGCTACGAAAATCGACAGGAAAGACGGAATGGAGATCATTTACCGCGAAACGAATGCAATGCGCGCGGTAAAGAACATTCTGGAAGAAAATTACAACCTCGGTATCATCCGATATGCTGAACAGTATGATAAATATTATAAGGAAATGCTCGCGTCCAAAGGTTTGACCTGCGAACTGGTCACAGAGTTTACCTATGTGCTGATCATGAATCGGAATTCTCCTCTTGCGGCGCTCCCCGAGATCCACTTTTCCGATCTGACCAATCTGATCGAAATTGCCCACGCAGATCCGTATGTCCCCTCTCTTCCTCTTTCGGAAGTGAAGAAAGAAGAATTGCCGGAGATGGATAAACGCATATTCGTCTTTGAACGCGCAAGTCAGTTTGAACTGCTCGCCAAGAATCCGGATGCATTTATGTGGGTTTCCCATGTTCCTCAAGAAACGCTCGACCGTTTCGGCCTTTTGGAACGCCAATGTATCGATAACCGCAAAGTCTATAAAGACATGATGATTTACAAGAAGGATTACAAACTGACCGAACTTGACAAGATCTTCATCACCGAACTATGCCAAGAAAAGCGCCGTTTGTTTGGTGATCATTCTTGAAAAAACAGTGATAGGAAACCGATATTTCACTTGAAAACGCTCGTTTCGACGGGCGTTTTTTGTTTTGCTCTGTGTTATATCGATATATACCATACCGATATGCAAAACTTACAATTCAAAGATCGCTGATATTGTGCTACACTATAAATGTAAAAGGGAGGTGTGATAGATTGATTTCCAAGGCTACGCTTGGTAGATTACCGATTTACCTCACGTATTTGAAACAGCAAGATTCTTCGATTCACGATATTTCCGCGACCGGGATTGCAAAAGGACTATCACTTGGTGACGTACAGGTGCGAAAAGATCTTTCCGCGGTGTGCGGAAGCGGGAAACCAAAAACCGGATATAACCGCCTTGAGTTGATCTCCTGCATGGAGAAGGCTCTCGGTTACGGTCGCGAAAGCGAAGCCGTGATCGTTGGTGCCGGAAAACTCGGTCAGGCACTTCTTGGCTTCAGAGGTTTTTGTGAATACGGCATCGAACTGAAAGCCGCATTTGATAATGCCTCGGAGCGAATCGGAGGCGCGGTGCTGCCGATCGAAGAACTTCCGGCCTACTGCGCGTTGCATCAGGTGGAAATCGGAATTCTGACCGTTCCGCCCGAAGCGGCACAGGAATCGGCGGAATTCATGGTAAAAGCGGGAATTAAGGCAATCTGGTGTTTCTCTTCAGCATCACTTTCTTTGCCGAAAGAGATTTGCGTTCACTATGAGAACCTTGCGCTGTCGCTGGCTCATCTCAAACAAAAAACTGTTTAATATTAATTTTGGAGGATCATATGGAAAACAAACAGATTCAGGAAAGAACCCCGATCAACGGGGTGGAAGCGCTGGAAGCCGCTCTTGCTCGCGTGCGTGAAGCACAGAAGAAGTTCGCAACCTACACGCAAGAGCAGGTAGATAAGATCTTCAAGGCTGCCGCCATTGCCGCAAACCAAGCAAGAATTCCGCTGGCAAAAATGGCAGTGGAAGAAACCGGCATGGGTGTTGTGGAAGATAAGGTGATCAAGAACAACTATGCCGCAGAGTATATCTACAACGCGTATAAGGATACCAAAACCTGCGGCGTGATCGAAGAAGACAAGGCATATGGAACCAAGAAGGTAGCCGAGCCGATTGGCGTGATTTGCGCCGTCATTCCCACAACGAACCCCACTTCGACCGCGATTTTCAAGACACTTTTGGCTTTGAAAACACGTAATGCTATCATCATCAGTCCTCACCCAAGAGCAAAGAAGTCCACGGCTGCCGCCGCCAAAATCGTTCTGGATGCCGCTGTTGCCGCAGGCGCGCCCGAAGGCATCATCGATTGGATCGACGTTCCGTCTTTGGATATGACGAACCTTCTGATGAAGGAAGCGGATATCATCCTGGCGACCGGCGGTCCCGGTATGGTCAAGGCAGCATATTCGAGCGGAAAGCCGGCACTCGGTGTCGGTGCGGGCAACACCCCCGCGATCATCGACGATACCGCCGACGTGGTTTTGGCTGTCAACTCCATCATTCATTCCAAGACCTTCGATAACGGTATGATCTGCGCGTCCGAGCAGTCTGTCATCGTCCTCGAAAAAGTATATGAAGCCGTGAAAGCGGAATTTGCCGCGAGAGGTTGCTATTTCCTCAACCCCGAGGAAACCGAAAAGGTCCGCAAGACGATTCTGATCAACGGCGCGCTCAACGCAAAGATCGTCGGTCAGAAGGCTTCGACCATTGCCGCTCTCGCCGGCGTTACCGTTCCTGTCGCGACCAAGATTCTGATGGGTGAGGTCGAGTCGGTAGAACTTTTCGAAGAATTCGCACACGAGAAACTTTCTCCCGTGCTCGCTATGTATAGAGCATCTGACATTCAAGATGCTTTTGCCAAGGCGGAACACCTCATCGCAGACGGCGGTTACGGTCACACCTCTTCCATTTACCTCAATGCGCAGACCGAACAGGCAAAACTCGATGAGTTCGCCGCTCGCATGAAGACCTGCCGTATCCTTGTTAACACGCCTTCTTCTCAGGGCGGTATCGGCGACCTTTACAACTTCAAACTTGCGCCTTCGCTTACTCTGGGCTGTGGCTCGTGGGGCGGAAACAGCGTTTCCGAAAACGTCGGCGTCAAACATCTGATCAATATCAAAACCGTTGCAGAAAGAAGGGAAAATATGCTTTGGTTCCGCGCACCCGAAAAGGTTTACATCAAAAAAGGTTGTCTCCCCGTTGCCCTCGACGAACTGAAAACCGTTATGGGCAAGAAGAGAGCGTTTATCGTTACCGACTCCTTCCTCTATAAGAACGGTTACACTAAACCGATTGAAGATAAACTGGACGAAATGGGCATTGCTCACACCTGCTTCTTCGATGTCGCTCCCGACCCGACTCTCGCTTGCGCAAAAGCCGGAACCGAACAGATGAACGCCTTCCAGCCCGACTGCATTATTGCTCTCGGTGGCGGTTCCGCAATGGATGCCGGCAAGATCATGTGGGTGATGTACGAACATCCCGAAGTGGACTTCATGGATATGGCAATGCGCTTCATGGATATCCGCAAGAGAGTTTACACCTTCCCCAAGATGGGTGAAAAGGCATACTTCATCGCGATCCCGACGTCCGCCGGCACTGGTTCGGAAGTCACGCCCTTCGCCGTCATCACCGATGAGAAGAGTGGAATCAAATATCCTCTCGCCGATTACCAGCTCATGCCCAATATGGCGATTATCGATACCGATTTCCATATGTCCGCGCCTCGCGGACTGACTGCCGCATCGGGTATCGACGCCGTGACCCACGCTCTCGAAGCATATGCTTCCATCATGGCGACCGACTATACCGACGGTCTCGCAAAACAGGCTCTTCAGACGATCTTCAAGTATCTGCCGAGAGCTTACGATAACGGTCAGAGCGACGTCGAAGCGCGCGAAAAGATGGCAAATGCCGCCACCATGGCAGGTATGGCGTTTGCAAACGCGTTCCTCGGTGTCTGCCACTCGATGGCACACAAACTCGGCGCTTTCCATCATCTGCCCCACGGCGTTGCCAACGCGCTGATGATCGACGAGGTCCTTCGCTTCAACGCGGCGGAAGCACCTGTCAAGATGGGTACCTTCTCGCAGTACGCATATCCGCACACGCTTGAAAGATACGCGGAGATTGCCGACGCGCTCAGCCTCGGCGGAAAGAACGACGAAGAGAAACTCGAAAATCTCATCGCCGCGATCGATAAACTCAAGGCGAAAGTCGGAATCAAATCCTCCATCAAAGAATACAACATCGACGAAGCCGATTTTCTTGCCCGCCTTGACGCGATGACCGAACAGGCGTTCGATGATCAGTGCACCGGCGCGAACCCCCGTTATCCGCTGATGAGCGAGATCAAACAGATGTATCTGAACGCTTATTACGGAGACAAGCATTTCGAAGAGCCGGATATGCCCAAGGCCGTCACCAACGAAGTGAGTGACAACACCGGTGACTTCAAGAAGGCATATCGCAGAAACAAAAACGGACTGAAAAAGGCATAAGGAGGACGAACAGATGAAACTCGACAGAATCATTGCCGTCAGAAACAATAAGACGGTCTACCGCGACGGAGAAGCAACCCTGAAAGTTTTCGATTCCACCTATTCAAAGGCGGATGTTCTGAACGAAGCGCTGAACCAAGCGCGTGTAGAGGAAACCGGACTTCACATTCCGAAGATCCGTGAGATCACGATGACGGACGGAAAATGGACTATCGTTTCGGATTATATCAAAGGCAAAACACTCGCTCAACTGATGCAGGAAAATCCCGAGAAGAAAGATGAATATCTCGAACTCTTCGTCGATCTTCAATTGGAAGTGCAATCCAAGAATTGCCCCCTCCTCACCAAACTCAAAGATAAGATGAACCGCAAAATTTCGCAGACGGATTTCGACGCGACGACCCGCTATGAACTTCACACCCGCCTCGACGGTATGCCGAAGCATAATAAACTCTGCCACGGCGACTTCAACCCCTCCAACATCATCATTACCGATGACGGAACCCCCTATATCCTCGACTGGGCACACGCAACGCAGGGTAACGCCTCGGCTGACGCGGCGAGAACCTATCTTCTGTTCTGGCTGAACGGAGATATCGAGGGTGCGGAAAAGTACCTCGATCTCTTCTGCGCAAAGTCCAATACCGAAAAGCGCTACGTTCAGAAATGGATGCCAATCGTCGCCGCATCCCAGACCGTGAAAGGCAATGAAAAAGAACGCGAATTCCTCCATTCCTGGGTGAATGTCGTTGATTACGAATAAAGGAGAAGAAAAAATGAAAGTAACTGTTTGCATCGGATCTTCCTGCCATATCAAAGGCTCCCGCCAGGTAGTGGAAGGACTTCAGTATTACATCAACGAAGCCGGCCTCGGCGACAAGGTCGAACTCGGCGGCACCTTCTGCATGGGGAAATGCCAGATGGGTGTCTGCGTTACAGTTGACGACAAATTCTATTCCGTAACGCCGGACACCGTCAAGGATTTCTTCGAGAAAGAAATCAAAGCAAAGGTCTGAAGGTGCTCGCATGATTTTTGTTGAGGTATGCGTGGGCAGTTCCTGCCATCTTAAGGGCGCTCCCCGGATCGTGGAAATGCTTCAGGAAAAAATCGCGCAAGAAAAACTGGAGGAGGAGATCATCCTCACAGGTAGTTTCTGCACCGGAAAATGTAACCGCGTCGGCGTTACTCTGACTGTCGGGGATGAGATCTATACGGGTGTCACCCCCGAGGGGCTCGGAGAATTTTGGAAGAATGTGATTCTTCCCGCCGTGAAAAAAGCGAAAGGAGACGGGGAAGATGTCTGAGCATCTGACGCTGAAAAAGTCCAATTGTAAAAACTGTTATAAGTGCATTCGCCATTGCCCGGTGAAGTCGATCCGTTTTTCGGGAAACCAGGCGCATATCATCGGCAATGAGTGCATCCTTTGCGGTCAGTGCTTCGTCGTTTGCCCGCAGGACGCAAAACAGATCGTTGACGAAACCGAAAAAGTGAAAGTCATGATCCAGTCGGGTGATCCCGTTTGGGTGAGCATTGCGCCTTCCTTCATCGCCAACTATTCCGGGATCGGAATCGGAGGAATGCGCAAAGCGCTTCTGAAACTCGGTTTCGCCGGAGTGGAAGAAACGGCGGTCGGCGCAACGATCGTCAAGAACGAATATGAAAAAATGATGGCGGACGGAAACCACGATGTCGTGATTTCCTCCTGCTGTCATTCGGTCAACCTCCTGATCCAAAAGTATTTCCCGGCGGAACTTCCGTATCTTGCCGATGTGCTTTCGCCGATGCAGGCGCACTGCATGGAGATCAAGAAGAGAGAGCCGAAGGCCAAAACCGTTTTCATCGGTCCCTGCCTCTCCAAAAAGGACGAAGCAGAGCATTACGAGGGCACCGTCGATGCTGTTCTGACCTTTGAAGAGCTGACCCAATGGCTGAAAGCCGAACATATCACGCCGGAAGCGGAGATGGACTGCGAAGAAGAAAGTCGCGCGAGATTCTTCCCGACGACGGGCGGTATTCTCAAAACCATGGCGGAGAGAATTCCGGGTTACAGTTATCTCGCAATCGATGGCGTGGAGAACTGCATTGCCGCCCTCAAAGAGATCGAAGCCGGCAACATTCACAAATGCTTCATCGAAATGTCCGCCTGTGTCGGAAGCTGCGTCGGCGGACCGGTCATGGAAAAATATCACCGCACGCCGGTTCTCGATTATACATCGGTGGCAAACCATGCAGGAAAAAAGGATTTTGACGTGGCACAGCCCGATTCTTCCGAACTGAAAAAATCCTTTGAGATGATTGAACGCCGGTATGGTACCCCCGCCGAAAGTGAAATTCGGGAAATCTTGCACAAGATGGGCAAAAACCGTCCGGAAGACGAACTGAACTGCGGTTCCTGCGGATATAACACCTGCCGCGAGAAGGCGATCGCAATCTATCACGGCAAGGCTGAGATCTCCATGTGCCTGCCATATCTCAAAGAGAAAGCGGAGAGTTTCTCGGATTGTATCGTCAACAATACGCCGAATGCGCTGATCGTCGTCAACGATTCTCTCGAAGTGCAACTGATCAACCAGGCGGCAAAGAAACTTATGAACATTCGATACAATTCCGATGTTTTGGGAGAACAGGTCGTCCGTATTCTGGATCCTACGCCGTTCCTCAAAGTTCTGGAGAGTAAGCGAAGCATTCACGATCATAAAACATACCTTGCCGAATACAAAAAGTATGTGGAACAGACGGTTATTTACGATGAAACCTCGCACATGATCGTTAGCATCATGAGAGATGTCACCGAGCAGGAAAACGAGAGAGAAAAGCGGGAAAATATCCGCAATCAAACCGTGGAAACAGCGGACAAAGTCGTCGATAAACAGATGCGTATCGTACAGGAGATCGCATCTCTCCTCGGCGAAACCGCCGCCGAGACCAAAATTGCCCTGACCAAACTGAAAGAGAGTATTTCCGATGAATGATCTTTGCGCCGATATCGGCTATAAAAGCATCAACCATTTCGGGGAACAACTTTGCGGTGACCATGTGGATATCGTCGAACAGGGCGACGATTCTACGGTCATCGTGCTGGCGGACGGTCTCGGAAGTGGTGTGAAGGCGAGCATCCTTTCCACGCTGACTTCCAAAATCATTTCCACGATGATGGCGGAGGGATTGACCCTGGCCGACTGCGTGGAAACGATCGCCCAGACTTTGCCAATCTGTTCGGTCCGCGGTGTTGCGTACTCCACCTTTACCATCCTCCATCTCGTGGACAACCGCGAAATGGAACTGATTCAGTATGATAATCCGCTGACGATCCTTTTGCGCGGCGGAGAAAACTACGATTATCCGAAAACCGAAATGAATATCGGAGGCAAGAAGATCTACCGTTCCGTGATCCGTTTGCAGGAAAACGATATTTTTATCGCCATGAGTGACGGCTGCCCGCACGCGGGGATCGGTCTTGCTTACAACTTCGGCTGGAAGCGGGATGATATCATTGAATACATGAAGGCTGTTTCGTTCGGCGAATACACGGCAAAGACACTCTCGACTATCCTGCTCGACGAAGTCAACAAACTCTACGGAGGGAAGCCCGGAGACGACGCGACCGCCTGCGTGATGAAGGTCCGCAAGCGAGAGCCGATGAATATCCTCTTCGGACCTCCCCGCGACAGAGATGACTGCAACCGGATGATGTCGCTCTTCTTCTCAAAAGAAGGAAAGCATATCATCTGCGGCGGAACGACTTCTTCCATTGCCGCAAAATACCTTGGAAAACCGGTCAAGGCAAGCTTGAAATTTGTGAAAGGCGACGTTCCTCCGATCGCGGAAATCGAAGGCGTGGATCTCGTGACCGAAGGTGTCATTACAGTCAACCGCGTTGTCGAATACGCACACGACTTCCTCGGAGAAAACAAACTCTACGAAAAATGGGGCTTCGGACACGACGGCGCTTCTCTCATCTGCAGAATGCTGTTTGAAGAGGCGACCGACATCAATTTCTATGTCGGCCGTGCCGTCAACCCCGCGCACCAGAACCCCGACCTTCCGATCAACTTCAACATTAAAATGAACCTGGTCGAAGATCTTTCGGGTTGCCTCAAACAGATGGGCAAAAAGATTAAAGTCAGTTATTTCTGACACTGAGGTGTTTTATGAGAAAATTTGATACCAAAGTGCAACATTTGAAGTATAAAGTACTGCGCGAAGTTGCGAGAGAAGCGTGGGCGGATCGGCTACCCGAAACGGTGCTGGATATTCCGAAGGCCATCATCCCCGGAAAAGTTCCCACGATGCGTTGCTGCGTCTACAAAGAGCGCGCCATCGTTGCCGACCGTGTCAAGATCGCCATGGGCGGAAATAAGCAGAACCCGAATGTCATCGAAGTCATCGACATCGCCTGCGATGAATGCCCGATGGGCGGCTACGAGGTGACCGGTGCCTGCCGCGGATGCCTCGCTCACCGTTGCGAAGACGTCTGCAAATTCGGTGCGATCACATTTGACCAGAACCATGTGGCGCATATCGACAAAACAAAGTGTAAAGAATGCGGCGCTTGTTCCAAGGTATGTCCGTACAGCGCCATCCACAATTACAAGCGCCCCTGCGAGACCGCCTGCAAAGTGAAAGCGATCTCCATGGGAGAAGACAAGCAGGCGTGCATCAATAACGATAAGTGCATCTCCTGCGGCGCGTGCGTGTATGCCTGCCCCTTCGGCGCGATCAATGATAAGTCTTATATCCTCAATGTAATCGATATGCTGAAAGGCAGTCACGGCAACAAAAACTATAAGATCTATGCCATTGTCGCGCCCTCGATTGCCAGCCAGTTCAGTTACGCAAAACTCGGTCAGGTCATCACCGGGCTTCGCGAACTCGGCTTCCATACGGTCGTCGAGGCGGCGCTCGGCGCGGATATGGTCGCTTGCTCGGAGACCCGTGAACTTGCGGAAAAGGGATTTTTGACCTCTTCCTGCTGCCCGGCATTCGTCTCCTACATTGACAAAAACTTCCCGGATCTGAAACAATTCGTGTCGCATAATCTCTCTCCGATGGCGGCAATTTCCAAGTATATCAAAGAGCATGAATCCAACTGTAAGACTGTTTTCATCGGTCCATGCACGGCAAAGAAAATGGAGGCACAAAAAGAAGAGATTAAGCCTTATGTCGATGCTGTTCTGACCTTCGAAGAACTGCAAGCCCTCTTTGACAGCCGCGAGATTGAAATTACTTCACTGGAAGAAAGCGTTTTGGATAATGCCTCCTACTTCGGTCGCATCTTCGCCCGCTCGGGCGGACTTTCCGATGCGGTTGCCGAGGGAATAAAGGAACAGAATCTGGAATTCGTCCTGAAACCTTGTGTGTGCGACGGCATCGAGCAGTGCAAAATCGCTCTCTTGCAGAAGAAAAACGGACGGCTAGACGCCAACTTTATCGAAGGAATGGCGTGTGTCGGCGGATGCATCGGCGGCGCCGGATGCCTCACTCACGGCGAAAAGAACAAAGCCGAAGTGGATAAATACGGCAAAGAAGCGTTCGAGAAAACTATCACGGATGCGGTGGCACTTCTGAAATAATCAAAACCCGGTATTTTTCGCATAAAATACCGGGTTAATAATCGTATCGCCGTGTTTGGGCGGAGATAGTGTTTTTCACTATCTCACATCATGGACGGCGTCAAAATCATTCAGTGAATTGCAAGTTGATTTATGTTCTGCTGATATATCATTTCTTTTGAACCAAAACTCTTGATTTTTCTTATCTTGTTGCTATACTGTCAGCAAATCACAAGTGAGTTATGCGTGGCTTTCACCAAGGTGGCGCTACCATCAGGTTCTTGTGATCGCAAGGCCTCGCAGGTTCGATTCCTGTTACCCGCACCAACCAAAGAGAGAGATCCTCGTGATCTCTCTTTTTTTGTTCGTCGAGAAGCCGGAAGAACCTGCACCTCGTTTCGTGTGCGAAACGATTGGGGCAAGCCTTGAATCAAGCCGGCAGAAAACGAAGTCGGGGCTTGAACCTGTGCTGAGTTAGATTCCTGTTACCTGCACCGAAAAAAGCAATCCGAACCCGGTCCTTACGGATATTGGGTTCGGATTTTCTTTTTGTAAGTTAAATTATATAATAATGTAAGGATATCCGCCGCCTGTTGCGAGAATATCCCGGTCGGAAATCCGCCGGTGATTTGGCATTTCGCTTCGCGAGAGCTTCTGCGTCTGAAGTCACGCATGAGTTTTTTGTAAAGATACTCTTGTTTTTTTGAAAAATTCTTGACAAAAAAGCGGGACGGTGGTATAATTTCTCCGTATTGAGCAATGGCGTTCATGCAGATAGGGGAATTTGCCCCGTTTTGCTGAGCGCTTTTTTATTTTTTCCGGAAATGACGTGTGCGCCGGGAACCGCAAAGAGATGGCGGTTTTGTCGACCGCGCAAGGCGGATTTTGACCAAAAACGCGGGCTGACCGAGCCGTCGGAACGCCGTTACATCGAAAAACGGCAGGGTTCGGTGCGTTTTCAGGCGATCCGTAGCACAAACTGTAATTAAAAAGTATGAAACTAAAAAATATTTAAATAAAATTTAAAGAGGTGATTTATAATGACTAAGTACATTTTTGTAACCGGAGGCGTGGTATCCGGCCTTGGAAAAGGCATTACCGCGGCATCGCTCGGCAGACTTCTCAAACAACGCGGCTTGAAAGTGGCGGCGCAGAAACTCGATCCCTATATCAACGTTGACCCCGGAACTATGAGTCCTTACCAGCACGGTGAAGTTTACGTTACCGAGGACGGTGCCGAAACCGATCTCGATCTCGGTCATTATGAGCGCTTCATCGACGAGGATCTGAACAAGTTTTCCAACCTCACGACAGGTAAAGTGTATTGGAACGTCCTCAATAAAGAACGCCGCGGCGAATACCTCGGTTCGACCGTTCAGGTCATCCCCCACATCACGGGAGAGATCAAGGATTTCGTTTACCGCGTGGCAAAGAAAACGGATGCCGACGTCGTCATCACGGAGATCGGCGGCACCATCGGCGACATCGAGTCGCAGCCCTTCCTCGAAGCGGTGCGTCAGATCTCGCTTGAAGTCGGCAGAGCAAACAGTCTGTTCATCCACGTTACCCTCGTTCCGTTCCTCCGCGGTTCCGACGAACACAAGACCAAACCCACCCAGCACTCCGTCAAGGAATTGCAGGGACTCGGAATCCACCCCAATATCATCGTACTCCGTTGCGATGAGCCGCTCGAAGAAGGCGTTTTCAAGAAGATCGCTATGTTCTGCAACGCAAAAGAAGATTGCGTGATTGAGAATATGACGCTTCCCTGCCTCTACGAAGCCCCCCTGATGCTCGAACAGTCCCGCTTCTCGGAAGTCGTTTGCCGCGAACTCGGACTTCAGACAAAAGAACCCGACCTCACCGAATGGACCGCGATGGTTTCGGCGATCAAGAATGCCGAAAAGTCGGTTAAGATCGGCCTTGTCGGAAAATACGTACAGTTGCACGACGCGTATCTCTCGGTCGCGGAAGCGCTCCGCCATGCCGGTTACTCGCTCGGCGCACACGTTGATATCGAATGGATCGATTCCGAACCGCTGACGGATGAAAACGCGGACGGGATCCTCGGTCACCTCAACGGTATCATCGTTCCCGGCGGTTTCGGAAGCCGCGGAATCGAGGGTATGATCCTTGCCGCAAAATACGCGCGTGAACACAGGATCCCCTATTTCGGCATCTGCCTCGGTATGCAGATCGCCGTGATCGAATACGCGAGCAACGTACTCGGTCTGTCCGATGCCAACTCCGGTGAGTTCAACGAACCCTGCAAGAACCAGGCCATCGACTTCATGCCCGGTCAGAGCGACGACGTGGACAAAGGCGGTACCCTCCGTTTGGGTGCGTACCCCTGCGTGATCACGCCCGGCACGACTATGGAAAAATGCTACGGTACGACGAACATCTCCGAACGTCACCGTCACAGATACGAATTCAACAACGACTACCGTGACCGCATGGTCAAAGCGGGACTCACCCTCTCCGGTCTCTCGCCCGACGGCAGACTTGTCGAAACCGTGGAACTCACCGACCGTCCTTTCCACGTCGGCGTTCAGTATCACCCCGAATTCAAATCCCGTCCCAACAAGCCTCACCCCTTGTTCGTCGGATTCGTCAAAGCGGGACTTGAAAAGCAGTGACCATCGGTTTCAAAGATTTTAATTTGTAAACAAATAATTACAATATTATCTCAAGGAGAAACGCAGATGCACGAAATTTACGAAAATCCCCTGTGCCGCCGTTACGCCTCGAAAGAAATGCAGGAGATCTTCTCGGACAACCGGAAGTTCTCTACCTGGCGTAAACTTTGGATCGCTCTTGCGGAATCCGAGAAAGAACTCGGACTCCCCATCACGGACGAGCAGATCGCCGAGATGAAAGAACACATCGACACCATCGACTACGAAGTCGCCGATGCGAGAGAAAAAGAGATCCGCCACGACGTTATGGCACATATTTTCGCTTACGGAAAGGACTGCCCCAACGCAAAACCGATCATCCACCTCGGAGCGACCAGCTGCTACGTCGGAGATAACACCGACATCATTTTGCAGAAGGAAGCACTCCTGCGCATCCGTTACCTCCTGCTCAAAGCCATTGCCGCTTTCGCCGCTTTCGGCGAAAAGGAAAAGAGCGAACTGACCTTGGCATATACCCACTTCCAGGCAGCACAGCCGACGACGCTCGGCAAACGTGCGTGCCTTTGGATGCAGGATTTCCTGATGGATCTCGAACACCTCGATTTCGTCCTCGGAAATCTCAAACTGCTCGGTTGCCGCGGTACGACGGGAACCGGCGCGAGTTTCCTCTCCCTCTTTGACGGCGACGCCGGCAAAGTCGCAGAACTCGAAAAGAAGATCGCAGAGAAGATGGGCTTCTCCGCCGCGTACGCCGTGAGCGGTCAGACCTACACGAGAAAGGTGGACTACTTCACGCTCTCCGTGCTTTCCGGCATTGCCCAGAGCGCGATGAAATTCTCCGGCGATATTCGCCTCCTCTCTCATCTCAAAGAAGTTGACGAGCCGTTCGAATCCGGTCAGGTCGGTTCTTCCGCGATGGCGTACAAGAGAAACCCGATGCGTTCCGAACGTATCACTTCCCTCTCTCGCTACGTGATCACCGACGCGCTCAACCCCGCGTTTACCGCCGGTGTACAATGGCTCGAAAGAACGCTTGACGACTCCGCAAACCGCAGGATCTCCCTTCCCGAAGCCTTCCTCGCGGTAGACGGTGTGCTGACTCTGGTCATCAACGTCATCAGCGGTCTGAAAGTTTACCCCATGGTAATAAAAAAGCATCTGATGGAAGAACTGCCCTTCATGGCGACGGAAAACATCCTGATGGAATGTGTCAAGCGCGGCGGCGACCGTCAGACCCTGCACGAAGCGATCCGCACCCATTCCGTGGCGGCGGGACTTGCCGTAAAAGCGGAAGGCAAGGACAACGATCTTCTCGACAGGATCGCGAACGATCCCGCGTTCGGACTTACCCGCGCGGACATTGATGAGATCATTGAGAAGAGCAACTTCTGCGGCATGGCGGAAGAACAGACCGAAGCTATGCTGAAATCCGTAAACGAGATCTTAAAACAAAATGCCGAACTGCTTGCGAAAGACGCAGTCGCTTCGGTCAACGTATAAAGGAGAATACACAATGTTAACTGCAATTGTCGGTATCAACTGGGGAGACGAAGGAAAGGGCCGTATGGTCGACTTGCTTTCCTCCGATTATGACGTGATCTGCCGTTACCAGGGCGGTAACAACGCAGGCCATACCGTCGTCAACGAAAAAGGTAAGTTCATTCTGAACCTCCTTCCTTCGGGCATTCTCCGTGAAACTACGGTCAACGTGATGGGTAACGGAATGGTCATCGACCTCGAACACCTGGTCGGCGAGATCGGCAGACTTACCGAAAAGGGCATCAAGATCACGCCCGACAACCTCAAGATCAGCGATAAAGCGATCATCTGCCTTCCCTATCACAAAATGATGGATATTATGGAAGAAGACCGTCTTGCCGATAAGAAGTTCGGTTCTACCCGCCGCGGTATCGGTCCCGTTTACGCGGACAAATACATGAAGAAGGACATCCGTATGGAGGACCTCTTCGAAGAAGAAGCACTTGCCGAGAAAATCCATGATCTCGTCGAATGGAAGAACATCACCGTCGCAGGTTACGGTCACGAACCCATCAAAGCCGAGGACATCATGGACTGGCTCCACACCTACGGCGCACAGATCAAGCCCTTCGTTACCGACGTATCCGGCTATCTTGATCAGGCGATCGCGGACGGCAAGAACATTATGTTCGAGGCGCAGCTCGGCGCACTCCGCGACATTGAATTCGGTATCTATCCTTACACCTCTTCTTCCACCACTCTCGCAGGTTACGCGCCCATCGGTGCGGGCGTTCCCGGAGCGAAACTCGATCACTCCATCGGTATTATGAAGGCGTACTCCACCTGTGTCGGCGAAGGTCCCTTCACCGCTGAGATGTTCGGTGAGGAAGCAGAAGAACTCCGCCGCGCCGGCGGTGAATACGGTGCCGCGACCGGCAGACCCCGCCGTGTAGGTCCGTTCGATATTCCCGCTTCCCGCTACGGCGTGAAAGTTCAGGGTTCCGACGTGATCGCGCTCACCAAACTCGACGTCCTCTCCTACATGAAGAAGATCCCCGTTTGCGTGGCTTACGACGTAGACGGCGTGAGAACGACTTCCTTCCCCAGCGGTGCAAAACTCAACCGTGCGAAACCCGTCATTGAATACGTGGACGGTTTCGGCGACGTTTCCGCCTGCCGCACTTGGAACGATCTTCCCGAAAACGCGAAGAAATATATCAAATATCTCGAAAAAGCCGTCGATTGCAAGATCGGCTACATCTCGGTCGGCCCCGAAAGAGACAGTTATATCAAAGTCGACTGATGCATTTGGTTTCCGAAAACTTCGGTTTTCGGAAACCTTTTATTTAAGTATTTTTTAGCATAATAGAATATAATAGAGAAAAACGGAAATCAAATGAAACGACGCTTTTCTACGGTCGCCCTGCTGTTCCTCGGTTACGCGGTCATTATTTTGATTGGTTCCGCCATCTTATCCCTGCCTGCCGCCGACAGTGCGAAGGCGGGACATCGCTACATTGATTGCTTATTCACCTCGGTGTCGGCAACCTGCGTGACGGGACTGATCCCCTTTGATACCGCGACGGGATGGAGCATTTTAGGGCAATCCGTCATTCTCTTTCTCATTCAACTCGGCGGTCTCGGTTTTATGACAGCGATCTCCCTGTTCTTCATGGCGTTCGGACGGCGCATCACGCTCCACGATCAGAACATACTGATGAAATCGCAAGGCAGCCACACGGTCGGCGACATCATCCCTCTCATCCGCAAAGTCTGTATTCTGACTTTCGGCACGGAGGCGCTCGGCACTGCCCTGCTCTTCCTCCGATTCCGCGCAAAGTTCGGAATGAAGGGTTTATACTATGCCCTGTTCACCTCCGTTTCCGCGTTCTGTAACGCGGGATTCGACGTGTTCGGCACGGGTTC
>JAKSPH010000014.1 GCA_024404975.1 Clostridia bacterium
CTGGGTAATATCGGAACCGGCGACACCGCCGGTGTGGAAGGTTCTCATGGTCAACTGTGGACCGGGTTCACCGATGGACTGTGCGGCGATGACACCGACGGCTTCACCGATGGAAACGGGTGCGGAGTGAGCAAGGTCTGCGCCGTAGCAGTGTACGCAAACGCCGCGTTTTGCAAGGCAGCGAAGGATGGTACGGACTTCGACCTGCTTGATGCCGGCATCAATGATTGCCTGTGCATCGTTCTCGGAGATCATGGTATTCGCGGGAACGATAAGTTCGCCGGTCTCTTCGTTGATGACGTCGTTGACGGTGTATCTGCCGAGCAGACGGTCAAAGAGTTTTTCAACTACGGTATTTCCGGATACGATATCGGAAACTACGATACCTGCGGTAGCGCCGCAATCTTCCTCACGGACGATGACGTCCTGAGATACGTCGACAAGACGGCGGGTAAGGTAACCCGAGTCTGCGGTACGGAGCGCGGTATCGGAAAGAGATTTACGAGAACCTTTTGCACCCATGAAGTACTCGAGCATGGTAAGACCTTCACGGAAGTTCGACTTAATGGGAATTTCGATGGTTTTACCGTTGGTCGCAAACATAAGTCCGCGCATGCCGGCGAGCTGTCTCATCTGTTTCATGGAACCGCGGGCACCAGAAGTACAGATCATGTTCAGCGAGTTGTACTTATCAAGGTTTTCAACGAGCGCGTCGGTAACGGCGTTGGTGGTCTTATCCCAAACGTCGATGACCTGCTTGTATCTTTCCTCGTCGGAAAGTTCACCCCAGTTGAAGAGCTCGGTGATGTCCTCGACCTTCTTGGTCGCCTCATCAAGAAGTGCTTTCTTCTTGGGAGGAATGGTCATATCGTAAACCGAGATGGAGAGAGAGGACTTGGTGGAATACTTATAACCCATGGACTTGATGTTATCAAGAACTACGGCTGCATCCGCAAATCCGTGGAGTTTGATGGTGCGGTCAACGATCTCCTTGAGTTTCTTGCTCGTTGCGGCAAAGTTTACTTCAAGGTCGAAGGGATACTTCTCACGGTCAACGTATCCGAGGTCCTGAGGGATCTTGGAGTTGAAGATCAATCTACCGTAGGTAGCGTCGATGAGAGCGGTCTTTTCTTCGCCGTTGACAGTCTTGGTAACACGAACCTTGATGGCTGCGTGCATACCGAGCTGTTTGTTTTCATACGCCATTTCGACTTCGTTGAAATCGCGGAAGATATGGCCTTCGCCGATTTCGCCGGGATGGTCGATGGTGAGGTAGTAAGAACCGAGGACCATATCCTGAGAAGGAACGGTAACGGCTTTACCGGAAACGGGCTTCAACAGGTTGTTGGCGGAGAGCATCAGATATCTCGACTCTGCCTGTGCCTCGGAGGACAGCGGAACGTGTACGGGCATCTGGTCGCCGTCGAAGTCCGCGTTGAACGCGGGACATACCAACGGGTGAAGTTTGATGGCACGGCCCTCAACGAGGATCGGCTCGAACGCCTGAATGGAAAGACGGTGAAGTGTGGGCGCACGGTTGAGGAGAACAGGATGCTCTTTGATTACGTATTCAAGAGCGTCCCAAACCTCGGGAGCGACCTTATCGACTTTCTTCTTGGCATCCTTGATGGAGTTGGCTTTCTGCGTCTCGATCAATCTCTTCATAACGAAGGGACGGAAGAGTTCAAGTGCCATTTCCTTGGGAAGACCGCACTGATAAATTTTAAGGGTAGGTCCGATAACGATAACGGAACGTCCGGAATAGTCAACACGTTTACCGAGAAGGTTCTGACGGAAACGTCCCTGCTTACCGCGGAGCATTTCAGAGAGAGATTTCAAGGCACGGTTGGAAGCACCGGTGACTGCCTTTCCGCGTCTGCCGTTATCGATCAGGGCATCCACGAACTCCTGAAGCATTCTCTTCTCGTTGCGGATGATGATATCGGGCGCCTTCATCTCGATGAAGTGCTTCAAACGGTTGTTACGGTTGATAACGCGGCGGTAGAGTTCGTTAAGGTCGGAAGCCGCGAAACGGCCGCCGTCCAGCTGAACCATAGGACGGATATCAGGGGGAAGGACGGGGATGGTGTCGAGGATCATCCATTCGGGGAGGTTTCCGGATTTACGGAATGCCTCAACGACTTCAAGGCGTTTGATGATCTTGACTTTCTTCTGTCCGGAACTCGTAGCAAGTGCTTCTTTGAGTTCTGCGGAGAGTTTTTCCACGTCGATCTCGTGGAGAAGTTCCTTGATGGCTTCGGCACCCATACCGGCTCTGAAATCATCTTCGTACTTTTCTCTTGCGGAATGGTATTCGGCATCGGTGAGGAGCTGCTTCTTTTCAAGAGGCGTATTTCCGGGATCGATGACGATGTATCTTGCAAAGTAAAGAACGCGCTCGAGAAGTCTCGGAGACATATCGAGGATCAAGCCCATTCTCGAAGGAATGGCTCTGAAATACCAGATGTGAGATACGGGAGCGGCAAGTTCAATGTTACCCATGCGCTCACGGCGTACTTTCTTGCTGGTTACTTCTACGCCGCACTTCTCGCAGACTTTGCCCTTGAAACGGACTCTTTTATACTTTCCGCAAAGACATTCCCAGTCTTTCGTCGGGCCAAAGATCTTTTCGCAGAACAAACCGTCTTTTTCTGCTTTGAGGGTACGGTAGTTGATCGTTTCGGCTTTGGTGACTTCACCATGAGACCAGGAACGGATCATTTCGGGAGACGCAAGGCCAACCTGAATGGAATCAAATGATGTATTGTCCATATTTACTCCCTTTCTTAATTATCCAAATCGTCTTTGTCGTCGAAATCGTCGAATTTCTCATCGGCGGTATCTTCTTCAAAGTCGTAGTCGTCGCCGTCTTCATCGGCTTCGTCATCGAAGTCATCGGCGAAATCGTCGTCAACGGCTTCATCGTCGGCATCGGCGTCCTTGTTATCCGCGGATTTCTCAACGTCTTCGAGCGTGTTGTAAACAGGCGTATCGTCGTCTGCGAGCTCGGAGAGTTCGATCGTCTGACCGTCTTTGTCAAGTACACGGATGTCAAGGCAGAGTGCCTGAAGTTCTTTTACAAGCACTTTGAAGGACTCGGGGATACCGGGCGTGGGGATATTCTGTCCCTTGATGATGGCTTCATAAGTCTTGGTACGGCCGGTAACGTCATCCGACTTCACAGTCAGGATCTCCTGAAGAGTGTAAGCTGCGCCGTATGCTTCAAGTGCCCAAACTTCCATTTCGCCGAAACGCTGACCGCCGAACTGTGCTTTACCGCCCAGAGGCTGCTGGGTAACGAGAGAGTACGGACCGATGGAACGGGCGTGGATCTTATCGTCAACCAGATGGTGGAGTTTGAGGTAGTACATGATACCGACGGTTACGGGGTTGTCGAACGCTTCACCGGTTCTGCCGTCGTACAGAGTTACTTTACCGTCGATGACCTTGAGTTTCTCGGTCTTCATGAGGTTGTGGAGTTTGACGTCGTCATCCACGATCTCCTGATCGACACGCTGAAGGTCGGGTTTGCCATCCTCGCGGACGACTTCCATAAATACGGCTTTTCCGCGGACGCTCTCGTCGGGACGGATGTCACGGCAATAGTTCGCCTGGCGGAGAAGTTCGAGGATATCGGTTTCCTTCGCGCCGTCGAATACGGGCGTCATGATCTTGATGCCGAGTTTGCGGCATGCGATACCGAGATGCACTTCAAGCACCTGACCGATGTTCATACGGGAAGGAACGCCCAGGGGGTTCAATACGATATCGAGAGGAGTACCGTCTGCAAGGAACGGCATATCCTCGGGAGGAAGAATACGGGAAACGACACCCTTGTTACCGTGACGGCCTGCCATCTTATCGCCGACGGAGATCTTTCTCTTCTGGGCGATATAAACGCGGACGACTTTGTTGACACCGGGTGCAAGATCGGTGGAGTTGGATCTGTCGTAAACTTTCACGTCAACGACAACGCCGTACTCGCCGTGGCGCATACGGAGAGAGGAATCCTTGACTTCACGCGCTTTTTCACCGAAGATGGCGCGGAGCAATCTCTCTTCGGGCGTGAGTTCGGTCTCACCCTTGGGGGTGACTTTACCGATAAGGATATCACCGGCGCGGACTTCGGTACCGATGCGGATGATACCGTCGGCATCCAGGTCTTTGAGGGCATCCTCGCCGACGTTGGGAACTTCACGGGTGATCTCCTGAGGACCGAGTTTGGTGTCGCGGGCTTCGGTGGAATATGCTTCGATATGAATGGAGGTGTACATATCTTCGCGGACGAGTTTCTCGTTAAGAAGAACGGCGTCCTCGTAGTTGTAACCTTCCCATGTCATAAAGCCGATCAGAGCGTTCTTACCGAGGGAAACTTCACCGTTGGAAGTTGCGGGACCGTCGGCAATGACCTGTCCTGCTTCGACTCTCGCACCCTCATCCACAATGGGACGCTGGTTGACGCAAGTACCCTGGTTGGAGCGTTTGAACTTGATAAGGTGATAAGTATCTTTTCTGCCGGAATCGGTGAGGATCACGATCTCTTCACCTGCGGCACGTTCAACGATACCGCCTTCCTTGGCAACGACAACCGCACCGGAATCGACAGCGGCTTTATACTCCATACCGGTAGCAACGATCGCGGAATCGGTCATCATAAGAGGAACGGCCTGCTTCTGCATGTTGGAACCCATCAAGGCACGGGTGTTATCGTCGTTTTCGAGGAACGGGATACAACCGGCGGCAACGGAAACTGCCATCTGAGGGCAAGCATCCATGAGGTCGACTTCAGTCGGTTCAACTTCGATGAACTCGGAACGCCATCTTGCGATAACCTTCTTGTTGACAAAGTAACCGTTTTCGTCGAGGCGCTCGTTCGCCTGTGCTACGATATTGTTGTCTTCTTCATCGGCGGTGAGGTAAACGACCTGGTCGGTTACGTGGCCGGTGGTTTTATCGACGATGCGATAGGGGGCTTTGAGGAAGCCGTAATCGCTGATCTTCGCATAAGATGCGAGGTAGGAAATAAGACCGATGTTGGGACCTTCGGGAGTCTCGACAGGGCAGATTCTTCCGTAGTGCGTGTAATGGACGTCACGAACTTCGAAGGATGCACGGTCACGGGAAAGACCGCCGGGACCGAGGGCGGACAGACGGCGCTTATGCGTCAGTTCTGCCAAGGGGTTGTTCTGATCCATGAACTGGGGCAGAGGAGAAGAACCGAAGAAGTCGCGGATCGCGGTCGCAACGGGACGGGTGTTGATGAGCGTCTCGGGGCGGAGATCGTCGGAATCGTGAACGGACATTCTCTCCTTGATGTTCTTTTCCATACGGGACATACCGATACGGAACTGGTTCTGGAGAAGTTCACCTACGCAACGCAGACGGCGGTTACCGAGATGGTCGATATCGTCGGTGGTACCGATGCCGTGAGAAAGGCAGATGAGATAGTTGATCGAAGCGAAGATATCTTCCTTCGTAATATGTTTGGGCGCGAGTTCCGCCATGCGCTCACGAACGGTGTTCTTGATGAACGCAACTTTGGCGTCGCCGTTCAGATTCTGCGCATCCGCAGCGGCGATGATCTCGGCGAGGATGGAAAGACGGACTTTCTCTCCTTCCTTCACGCCGCAATCGGTGAGGTCATAACCGAGTACGAGTTCGGGACGTCCGGTGTTGTTACCGAATACCTTGACAAGAGCGCCGCTCTCGGTCTTCATGGTAACTTCATTGATAAGACTGTCCTCAACTGCCTGTGCGAGTTCGCGGGTGAGGACGGTTCCCTCATCGGCGATGAGTTCGCCGGTCACGGGATTGACGATGGGCGCACCGACCGTCTGTCCTTCGATACGTTTCGCAAGGGCGAGTTTCTTATTATATTTATAACGGCCGACGGAGGCGAGGTCATAACGCTTCGGATCGAAGAAGAGGTTATTGACCAGAGTTTCCGCACTCTCTACGAGGGGCGGCTCGCCGGGACGCAGTTTCTTGTAAATTTCTTTGAGTGCTTCGTCACGGAAAGAGGTATTGTTTTCCGCAGCGAAAGTACCGCACTCGTCCTTTGCCAAAGTAGCGTTGAGGATATCCTCGTCGCCGAACATCTTGAGAATATCGGCATCGGAGTCCTCGCCTACGTTGAGAAGAGAACGGATCAGCACGGTGATGGGTAGTTTACGGGTTTTATCGATCTTGACGTAGAATACGCCCTGAGTGTCGGTTTCGTATTCGAGCCATGCTCCGCGATAGGGGATGACGGTTGCGGTATAGTTGTGCTTACCCTGTTTATCAACTTCGTCCGCGAAATAGATACCGGGGGAACGAACAAGTTGGGAAACGATGACACGCTCTGCACCGTTGATGACGAAAGTACCGTTGTCGGTCATGAGGGGGAAGTTACCCATAAAGATTTGTGCAGTCTTCAACTCGCCGGTCTGCTTGTTGATAAGACGTACACCTACGCGCATAGGTGCTTCATAGGTGACGGATCTGTCCTTGCACTCCTCCGTGGAATATCTCGGATTCGGATCGATCTCTTAGTCGTCGAATTCCATCGACAGATTTCCCTTGAAGTCCACTACGGGAGATACGTCGTGAAGAACCTCTACCAATCCTTCCCGAAGAAACCACTCATAGGATTTCTTCTGAACCTCAATAAGGTTTGGCATTTCGGTGGCAGCTTCAATTTTCGAGAAACTCATTCTGACGTTGGTGCCAAGCTTTTGGGGTTTAAGCATCATAAATAGAATCACTCCATTCCTGAATTTTTACAAGTTTTAGTCGCGCCGCACTCCGAAAACCGATTTTCACCGGAAAACGGAGCAGTATTTTGGAAAAATATGCCTTTTTAACGGCTGTTTTCCGTAAAAAAGGGCAAAAAATCCCCATAGTACAAGCGATTATAATGCATTATGTTATTATATCACATTTTTTCTGTCTGTCAAGGGTTTTTCGAAAATTTCTTTTATTTTTTACAGGCAGAAAAAGCGATCCCCGACCGGCGGTGAGTTCCGCGGTCGGGGATCGGGGATATTCAAAGTGTTTCTTCTTTTGCCGATGCTTTCTTTTCTTCCTCATAGTGAGGGACGTAACCGGCGGGTTTTCTGACTTCGAGCATATGGATATTCATTCCCTGCGAAGCGAAGTTCTCCTCGTACTCGGTTCTGACGTTTCCTTCATTATATTCGGAATGGTGAAGGTCGCGGGTAACGACGTCGGGGGTGAGTCCCATCGCGGCGATCTCTTCCAGCGAGAAATCGAACAGTCCGACGTTGTCCGTCTTGAAACGGAGAACACCGCCGTCTTTCAGAAGTGTGAAGTAAACGGCGAGATATTTGCGATAGGTCAGACGGCGTTTGCGGTAGCCTTTTTTCGACCACGGATCGGAGAAGTTCAGGAAAACGCGTTCCACGCTCGCGGGTGCGAACCACGAGAGCAGATCGTCGGCGTTTCCGACGATGAAACGGAGGTTGTCGGGGCGTTTATCCGCACATTCTTTGGCGCGTTCCGCGGCGAGGACCACGCAATCGGACACACGTTCCATGGCGTAGTAGCAGACGTCGGGATTGCGCTCGGTCATTCCGATGGCGAAACCGCCCTTCCCCGCGCCGATCTCCAGCCAGACGGGGGCGGTTTTTCCGAAATCGCGCTCTGCGGAATCTATCGGCGTTTCGGGCTTTTCGGCGAGAAGCGCACGGCAACGGTTGAGGCGTTCCTCACCGTTCTTTTTCTTTCTCATTCTCATTGGTCGTTCTTATCATCCTTATTGAATTCGAGAAGTTCGAGTCCGGGGTTGTCTTCCAACACCCAACGGATCGCCCACTCGGAAGTGAAGATCAGAAGGTTGTTGCCGCGGAAGTCCTGAACCCATTTGGTGTCGTGAGAGAGTTTCAGCGTCTTGGGATCCAAGGTCTTGTCCTTGATCCAACGGATCTGCTGATAGGCAAGGTCGGTACGGCGAAGGTCGCAGCCGTACTCGTTTTTGATGCGGTATTCCAGCACTTCAAACTGCAACACGCCGACAACGCCGACGATGACGCGTTCAAGACCGGAGTTCGGCTCGAAGAAGATCTGGATCGCACCTTCCTGTGCGATCTGATTCATTCCCTTGGCGAACTGTTTACGTTTCATGGAATCGACCTGCTCGACCATGGCGAAGTGTTCGGGCGCAAATACGGGGATACCCTCGAACTTCAGTTTACTGCCCTTCTCGCAGACGGTATCGCCGATGGAGAAGATACCGGGATCGAACACGCCGATGATATCTCCGGCGAACGCCTCGTCGATGACTTCCCTCTCGGATGCCATCATCTGCTGGGGCTGAGAAAGGCGCGCGGTCTTATCGCCCTGCACGTGGTAGTAATCTTTGTTGCGGTCAAATCTGCCGGAGCAGATGCGCATGAAGGCGATGCGGTCGCGGTGCTGTTTATTCGTGTTCGCCTGGTTCTTGAAGACGAACGCCGAAAATTTGTCGTCAAAGGGAGCGACGACGGCGCTTCCCGCTTTTCGCGGCAGGGGAGAAGTCGTCATCTTGAGGAACTGAACGAGAAAGGACTCCACGCCGAAGTTGTTGAGCGCGGAACCGAAGAACACGGGAGAGAGTTTGCCGTGGCGGACGGCTTCGAGATCAAAGTCGAAGGAAGCGCCGTCGAGAAGTTCCACCTGTTCGCAAAGTTCGGTGCGAAGACGCTCGCCGATCAGAGAATCGAGTTTCTCGGTATCGTGAATATCGCAGTCGATACCGCTGATACGTTCACGTCCTCTGTGGCTGTCGCCGAAGGATATGATCTTATGACTGTCGCGGTCATAGACGCCTCTGAAATTCTGACCGCAGCCGATGGGCCAGTTCATCGGATAGGTGCCGATGCCGAATTCGTGTTCGAGTTCGTCGAGAAGATCGAACGGATCTCTCGCTTCGCGGTCCATTTTATTGATAAAGGTAAAGATCGGTATATCACGCATCGCGCAGACTTTGAAGAGTTTTCTCGTCTGCGGCTCGATACCTTTCGCCGCGTCGATGACCATGACGGCACTGTCCGCCGCCATCAGGGTACGGTAAGTATCCTCCGAGAAGTCCTGGTGTCCCGGCGTGTCGAGAATATTGATGCAATAGCCGTCGTATTCAAACTGCAAGACGGATGACGTGATGGAGATACCTCTCTGCTTTTCGAGATCCATCCAGTCGGAAACGGCGTGTTTGTCCGACTGTTTACCCTTGACCGATCCGGCGGAAGCAATCGCACCGCCGTAGAGAAGAAACTTCTCGGTCAGAGTGGTCTTACCTGCGTCGGGGTGGGAGATGATGGCAAACGTGCGCCGGCGTTTGATTTGTTCGGAAAAATCCATAGTCCTGTTTCCCTCGGTGAGCCGTGGGAAGATCCTTTCTTTTCTGCCGTGGAGAGTACTGACTTTCCGCAAGACGGCATAAATACCATTTTAACTTTTCTATTTTAGCATAACTTTTCCGTTTTTTCAATATCAATGAAGAAAAAATTGCGAAGTGCGGAAAAGAAAAGAATTGACAAGCACGCCGAAATATGCTAAACTGAATTATCAAATCCGAAACGAGGGTACCATGGATAGTCTGATTTTTGCCGTCAGTGCCGTTCTGCCGATCATCCTCACGGTCGCGCTCGGCTATATTCTCAAACGCATCGGTCTGTTTCCGAAAGACCTTGCGAAACCCGTGAACAAACTTGTTTTCCGAGTTTTTCTCCCCGTCCTTCTCTTCCTCAATATATATAAGATCGCGAATCTCTCCGAAATCAATTTCGGCTTCGTCCTGTATGCCGTCGTCGCGGTCCTTCTGTTCTTCGCTCTCGGCATCCCCTTTGCGATGCTGGTGACGAAAGATCCGGCGAAACGCGGTCCCATGCTCCAATGCGTGTTCCGTTCCAACTACGCGCTGATCGGAATTCCCCTGGCGCAATCTCTGTTCGGCGACGAGGGCGGTGCGATCGCGTCCATCCTCTCGGCGTTCTCCATTCCTCTGTTCAACATTCTTGCCGTGATCAGCCTTTCGGTGTTCCGCTCGGAAAGCGAAAACAAAACCGAGATGAAAGCCAAGATCAAAGAGATCCTCATCGGCATTGCCAAGAACCCGCTTATCATCGCCGTTGTGCTGGGGCTTTCCTCACTCGGCATCCGTGCGCTGTTCATCAACCTCGGTGTTTCGTTCCGTCTGTCGGACGTTACGCCCGTGTATAAAGTGATGAACAACCTCTCGAATCTCGCAACGCCTCTTGCCCTGCTCGTCCTCGGCGTTCAGTTTGATTTCAACGCCGTGCCGGAACTCAAAAAAGAGATCATTGCCGCCGGTTGCGCACGTTGCCTCGCCGTTCCCGCGCTCGGTCTTGCCGCCGCCTATCTGTTCTTCCCCTCGTTCAACGGCGGACACTTTGCCGCTTTCGTCGCTCTGTTTGCCACGCCGGTCGCCGTTTCCTCCGTTCCCATGGCGCAGGAAATGGGAGGAGATACGCAACTCGCCGGACAACTCGTCGTCTTTACCACCGCGGTCAGCGGTTTCACGATCTTCCTGTTCTCATATATGCTCAAACTCCTCGGCGTGTTCTGATATGGAAAAGGTGCTGAACTCTTTCGGGTTCAACACCTTTTTATTTTTAATACAAATGTTCGTAGATGCCGCCGGGGATGAACTCTTTGATCAGAGAATCTTCGGGGACGTACTTCACGTCCATCGCGGGGATCTTCCGGATCGCATCGCACACCGTCTTCAAAAACTCGGTATCGGCGGGTGTCCCTTCCAGCGTCGCTTTGGCGAACGGGACAAGCACGGGAAGTTCGAACAGATGGAACGTATCGACGGTCACGTCGGCAAGGGACTTGAAGGGATAGAGGTACTTCAACTCACCGGCAAGAACGTTCTCCCAAAGGGACAGCGTATGGTCGGCACTCGCGCCGCGGTACAGACTATCCCGTACAAGGCGGCGAAGGAAGCGCATTTTCTTTCCCGACAGGAGGCGCTTTCCGCCGTCAGTGAGATTGGTGGAAACGCTGACAAACACCCGCAGGGAAAGTCCCGGATCGACCGTTCCCGAAATCTTCGGGTTCAGCGCGTGCAGTCCCTCTACGATCACGACGGAATTTTCGCTTCCCTCAAACCGGTACGGCTCACCGTCCGCGCGTCCGATTTTGAAATCGTAGTGAGGCACGGCGAACGCTTCCCCGTGCAACACTCTGTGGAGGACGGACGAGATCAATCCGAGGTCGAGCGCTTCCACGGTTTCGAGATTCCTCTCACCGTTTGGCAATCTCGGATAATCGGGATCGCGGTTATCTCTGTAAAAGTTGTCAAGCGAAACGACGACGGACGGGGTGCCGAGCGCCTTCACGGCATCGGACAAAAGGTTGGCGCTTGTGGTTTTTCCCGCGGCGGAAGGTCCTGCCAAAAAGACGATCCGCGCACCGCGGCGCACGGTTTCCTCCGCCAAAGAACGGATTTTATCGTGATAGTTCTTCTCTGCGGAAAGGACGGTTTCGGCGGGTGTCTGTACCGCGCGGGTAAGGTCGGTAAGGGACAGTTCAGCCATAATTTCTCCTTCTCGGTTCAATAACCGCTGATGGGCAAATCTTCGTTGTCGGTTCCTTTTTCGATCTTTCTGATCTCTACGATATATGAGCGGGTTTCGTTCACCTGCACGGTCACTCTGTCGCCGACTTTCGCTCCCATGACGGCGATGCCGAGCGGGGACTCCTTACTGACGAATCCTTTGAGCGCGTCCTGACGGAGCGTGGTCACGATCTGGATCTTCTTCTCCTGTCCGCGTTCTTCATTGTAAACCGTCACCCAGTCGAAGAGCGAAACGCAATCCGCTTTCTGCTCCACGTCGATGACGTTCGCCGTGCGGATCATATTCTGCAAATAGCGGATCCTGCCTTCATTGCGGCGTTTCTCGCGCTTTGCTTCCTTGTACTCCGCGTTCTCGGAAAGGTCGCCGAACTCACGCGTTCTCTTCATCTCCGCGAGAAGCACGGGACCGAGTTCTTCCTGCCGGTAGCGGATCTCTTCCTCCATCTTTTTGATGTCAACGGCTGTCAGTTCATCATACATAACGGTACCTTCTTTTGGAAAGCGGCGGTGTTTTCGTGGAACACCGCCGCTGATATTTTACTTTTTGAGGGAATTTACGATTTCGAGCGTATCTCTTGCGATCACAAGTTCCTCGTTGGTGGGGATGACCATAACGGCGATCTTGGAATCGGGCGTGGAAATGATGATCTCCTCGCCTCTGACGTGGTTCTTCTCCTCGTCGATCTTCACACCGAGGAAGGCGAGTTTCTCGCAAACGTAGGTGCGGTACTTGGGGTTGTTCTCGCCGATACCGCCGGTGAATACGATGGCATCCGTGCCGCCCATACAAGCGGTGTAACCGCCGACGAGTTTGGTGAGCTGATGGCAGTACATATTCTCAATGAGTTTGCATCTCTCGTTGCCCTCTTTGGCACCCTTTTCGATCTCCTGGTTATCGGAGGTGAAACCGGAAATACCGAGCATACCGGACTTCTTGTTCATCATCTTGTCGATGTCGTCCGCGGTGGTGACTTCGCCTTTTCTCATAAGGTAAGGGATGATCGCGGGGTCGATGTTACCGCAACGGGTACCCATCATGATACCTTCGAGAGGGGTAACACCCATGGAGGTATCGAAGCACTTGCCGTTCTTTACCGCGCTGACGGAAGCACCGTTTCCGAGGTGGCAGGTAACTACGTTGATCTCTTCGGGCTTCTTGCCGAGCATGGCAGCCGCTCTGCCGCTGACGTAGCGGTGGCTGGTACCGTGGAAGCCGTAACGGCGGATCTTGTACTTCTCATAGTATTCGTAAGGAAGTGCGTACATATACGCGTAATCGGGCATCGTGCCGTGGAAACCGGTATCGAATACGGCGACCTGAGGAACTTTCATGATCTTTTCGCACTCGACGATACCCTTGAGGTTCGCGGGGTTGTGGAGAGGGCCGAGGTCACGGCATTCGTCGATGATCGCCTTGACTTCCTCGGTAACGAGGACGGAACCTGAGAGTTTTTCACCGCCGTGCAGGACTCTGTGTCCGACAGCGCCGATCTCATCGACGGACTTGATCACGCCGAGTTTGGGATCTACGAGAGTGTCGAGGACGAGCTGGAGTGCTTCTGCATGAGTGGGCATAGCCGTTTCGGTTTTATAGTCCTCTCTGCCGGGAACCTTGAATTTGAATTTGGATTTGCCGCCGATCTCTTCGCAAATACCTTTTGCGATGACCTGTTCGTTGTCCATATCGATCAACTGATATTTGAGGGACGAACTGCCGGCATTGATGACGAGAATTTTCATTGTAAAATCCTTCCTTTATATTTTAACTTTCCGGAATAGTATAACACATTTTTTTGCTTTTTTCAAGAGCGCGTCGCGGTTTCTTTTTCATTTTCTTTCCCGGCGGGGGACTTCTTTTTGAAAAATCCCTGCCACGTTTCGGCAAAAGAAACCCGCTTGTCCGCGAGAGTCAGTATCCACTCGCTCTTCGTCATGGGGATGCGTTCGGGATTGAGCGGCCACATATGGCGGTCGATCATCCGGCACTCTTCCTCGGAAACGTGGAAAACCGCCTTGGCGTTGTTCGCCGCGCGACGGGCGTGATGGAAGCCGTGCCACTTATGCGACGGATCCTTCGTGTGCCAATCGTAGAGATAGAAATCGTGCAGGAAAGCCGCGCGTAGCAGTTTCCGCCTTTTCTCCGCCGGCATCCGGCGGGATCTTTCGTAACACCGCTCCGTGACACGCATCGCGTGGTCGAAGGTCGAAACGGTGCCGTGTTGTATGTAACGTTTCATGGACTGAACCAAATCGCTGTCCAGAAGATCGGAGAGGATCTCCGAGAGTTCTTGCCGTTCCGTTTCGCTGATCATCATACACCTCGCACGTGGGGTCTGTCTTAATTATATGGCAAAACGGAGAAAATGTCAAGGGAAAAGCCCCTCGCCCTTGACGGCGGGGAATTCTTATGCTAAAATAAGAAAAAACGGAAAGGAGCGCGCGATGGTCTACGATGAAGAACGGCAAGTCTTAAAAGTGTCGGGGCGGGAATTCGTCACGCTTTGCCGACGCGGTGTCTGCGCCTCCTTGCCCGCCGACCTCGACGAACCCGAAATTCTGCCGGAGGAAAAGCGGCTTCGGGAAAAATACTTCGCCGACCGCAAACGCGAAACTCTCTACCTTCCGTTCGAAGGCGGGGCGTACCGCTTTGAAGTCTGCGTAAACGTTGACTGTCTGATGGGGGACGACGTCTGCCTTCTCTGTCTGACAGGCGCGAACCCCTCGCATCCGCCCAAGTCCTGGATCAGCGAAATGCGCGGAGAGGGATACCTTGCCGCTTACACCCTGGCGACCTTGCGGGGGCTTGACCGCGTAAATCTCCGGCTCTATTTTGTCAACCCCGACTCGGATGCCGAAGTCGTCAAAGAAGAAACCGTAACCTATAAGAAACTTTCCGCGTTCTTCGAAAAATGCAAGATCGCGCTTCTCATTTACGCGCCCCCTGCCATCGACCGTGCCACGGTGCGGTTACCTTTCATGAAGAAACTCGCCTTTCCCTTCTCCTCCGTCCGTGACGGACAGGATGCGTTCATGGCTTCCGTACACCGTGCGGTCGCGAGAGGTCTGACACTTTACGCGGAGGCGCCGACCGGAATCGGAAAGACCGTGTCCGTACTCTACCCCGCGATCCGTGCCATGGGCGAAGGCAAGTGTGAAAAGGTGTTCTATTTCACGCCGAAAACGACGACCGCCATCGCCGCGCGGGACTGCCTGATGCGCTTCACCGCCGAGGGAAAGATCCGCGGTGTCATCATTACCGCGAAAGAAAAGATCTGCGTTTCCGGTATGATCTGCAAGACGCAGGGAAACTGCCCCTACATGGCGGAGAACCGTCTTGCGGATGCCGTCCTCGCACTGTACGGAAAGAATCTCACCGTGGCGGAAGAGGCGGTCATACGTGAAGTCGCCGCGGAATTCCGCGTCTGTCCCTATGAACTCTCCCTCTCATACGCCGAACTGTGCGACGTAGTGATCTGCGATTTCAATTATCTGTTCGATCCGTCCGTCTACCTGCGCCGTTTCTTCACCGAGCGCGGTTCGTATGCCTTTCTGATCGACGAGGCGCACAACCTGCCCGACCGTGCGAGCGGAATGTATTCCGACGAATTCACGGACGAAGATTTTGATATACCTCTGCCCGTTCTCGGAGAACATTCCCGCCTTGCCGCCGAACTCGGCAAAAGCAAAGAATGGTTTTGTAAACTTTTATTGTCATATTTGAAAGAGAATATGAGGAAAGACGAACAAGGCAACGATATTTCTTCCGCACACGGCAGCCGTCTGCCCGGCGAGTTGTTCCCGCTCTTTTGCAAACTGAAGGGCGCCGTCGAGGGGGAACTTTTCGATGCTTTGAAGAATAAGTCCGCGGATGCCGCAAAGGTACTCAACGACTTCTATTACAAGATCCGCAAATTCTGTTCCGTCCTCGATCGCTTCGACTCCTGCTACGAATATTTCATGTTTTTGGAGAACGGCAAACTCCGTCTGAAACTGTTTTGTATCGACACCGGAAACGTGGTGCGCGAACGGCTAAAACTCGGCTCGTCCGCCGTCTTCTTCTCAGGCACGCTCTCGCCGATGGAATATTACAAACGTCTGCTCGGCGGGGACTCGTCCTCAATGACCCTGTCCGTGGAATCTCCCTTCGACCGTGAGCAACTGTCCGTTTCCATCATGGACAAGATCAGTCTGCGGACCTCCGAGCGTGAGAGAACGCTTCCTGCCGTTTTACGCGTGATCGCCGCGACCGTTTCGGCAAAGCGCGGAAATTATATGGTCTTTTCTCCGTCGTTCGCCTACAACGAAAAACTCGCCGAGGCGTTCCGTCAGAAATACCCCCGCTTGCGCGTGATCGTGCAAAAGCCGTCCATGTCGGCGGAAGAAAAACAGGCGTTCCTCGCCGAGTTCTCCAAGGACGATCCGTCCTATCTCGTCGCGTTCTGCGTGATGGGCGGTGTCTATTCCGAGGGGATCGACCTCTGCGGTGACGCACTGATCGGCGCCGTCGTCGTCGGTGTCGGTCTGCCGAGCATTTCCTTCGAGCGTGAAGCCATGTGCGCCTACTTCGACGAAAAATACGAGATGGGCAAACAGTACGCCTACGTCTACCCCGGTATGAACAAGGTCTTACAGGCGGCGGGACGTGTCATACGGCGGGAGACCGACCGCGGTGTCATCGTTCTGATCGACGACCGTTTCGACGACCCCGTGTACAAAAAAGCCATCCCCGCACTGTGGCACGGATTGAAATTCGTCGCCGATGCCAAGGGGCTGAAAATGCTGATCGACAGGTTCTGGGCGGAGAAGGACGCCGAACGCGAACCCTGAACTACTTGCGTTTTCCGTGAGAGCGGACTTTGCGGTCTGCTCTCTTTTTTCGTTCCGTCAGCAAGCACTCGCACGCCGCGTCCCACCGGTCGGTCTTTGAAAAAAGCAACGTTTCCCTTCCGTGCGCCTTGCTGGTCAGTGCAACCGAGTAAGTGTCTTTCGCTTCGGGGTTCACCGTCAGGGAAAGATACACGGGGCGCGTTCTGAACCGCTTTTTACCGTCGGGATCCGCTTCATACGCCGTGCGCAGTTTTTCAAAAACCTTCCCCGCACCCGCCTTCACCGCGGTGAGCATCTTCTCATAACGCGCCTGCCGTGCCGACTGTTCCGACGCAAATTCCGGCAACTTCCACCTCAGGACAAGGAGAGTTACCCCCTGTGCGGAGAACGGGATCAGCTGATAATTTTCCATAAAAATACACCCCTCATCATCCTATGAGGGGCGTTTTGATTTTAGACTGCCGGTCGTTAATTGTAAGCGGCGACAAACGCGCGCGTCATGGCGAACGAAGTCTTTGCGGCTTTGGCGACGAAGGACGGGTAATCCATAGGCGAGGATCCGTCGGCACAATCCGAGATCGCACGGACGGTGACGAAAGGCGTGTTGTTCAGATACGCGACGTGCGCGATCGCCGCACCTTCCATTTCGCAGGCGACGGCATCGGGGAACAGAGAGAGGATCGCGTTCTTTTTCTCCGCGCCGGCGATGAACTGGTCGCCCGAAGCGATCAGCCCGGCTTTGACCTTTACGCCGAGTTTCTCTCCCTCTTTCAAAAAGAGGTCTACCGCTTTTTTCTCCGCTTCAAAGTAGATTTTATTGATCCCGCTGATAAGTCCCACGGGATCGCCGAGAGGCGAGGTGTCCATATCGTGCTGAACGGCTCTGTCCGCCACGGCAACGTCGGTCACGTTGAGTTCCGACGTCAGCGAACCCGCAACGCCGGTGTTGATGAGAAGTGCGGGAGAATACCGCAGGATCATGGATTCCGCGCATATCGCCGCGGCAACTTTTCCGATGCCGGACTGTGCGACGACAACGGATTTCCCGTCGAGGGTTCCCTTGTAGAACGTCGAACCGCTGATTTTCTCCTCTTTTACGTCCGTCATCGTTTCGATGAGAGTGCGGACTTCGATTTCCATGGCTCCGATAATTCCGATCATAATTGATACCTCATTTATTTTATCCTCCCCATTTTAGCAGAAACGGCAAAAAAAATCAAGAGTTTTACAAAACTTCTCCGGTGCAGGAACACAAGGGGGCGTGTTATCGTATGATGGTAAAGAAACAAGGAAAGGATACGTTATGCTTCTGATCAAACCCTACGGCAGAGAGAACGCCGTCACCTACGCCAAGCGGTGGGCGTTCTCACAAAATCCTCTGTTCGGCGACTTCCGCGAGATCGGCGGGAACTGCACCAATTTTGTTTCCCAATGCCTGTACGCGGGAGGTTGTCAGATGAATTTCACCCCGACGTTCGGGTGGTATTATCTCACACTCGATGAGCGGACACCGTCGTGGTCGGGGGTGACTTACTTCTATAATTTTCTGATGGGGAACACCGGTGTCGGCCCCTTCGGCTCCCTGTGCAACGCGGATGAATTGCAGATCGGCGACGTGATCCAACTCGGAAAGAATGAGGGCGGATACTATCACAGCCTGCTCGTGACCGGCTTTTCGGGGGAGGAAATTCTGGTTTCCGCGCAGACGGTCGATGCCGTGGACAGAGAACTGTCGAGCTACACCTACGACTTTGCGAGGTTTATCCGGATCGAGGGGATCCGCATTTTCGTGAAAGACGAAGCGGACTGTTTCACGCCCCTTTTGGAAGGAAAAAGTCTGTTCGGTACGGGCGGTTAAAAAACCGTCCGTTTTTTCTTGACATCGCACGACAAAAATGTTATACTTGAGCAAGAAATATATTGTAAAATTCAGGAAGAAAACTATGAAAAAGATCATCTCACCGACACTCCTGCTCCTCGCCGCCCTCATCTGGGGATTTGCGTTCTCAGCGCAAAAAGCACTCTCCGCGATCCCCGTTTTTACCCTGACCGCTCTGCGAAGCATCATCGCCGGTTTATTTCTCCTTCTGATCATCCCCTGCTTTGACAAATTCGGCAAAACCGGCCGTCGTCTGTTCGGCGGGAAGAAACTGCTCGATTTCACAAGGACCGAGTGCATCGGCGGCATTTCCTGCGGTATCGTCCTCGCTGTCGCCTCTCTGTTCCAGCAAGCCGGTCTGAGTGCCGGAACGGACGCGGGAAAAGCGAGTTTCATCACCGCACTCTACGTCGTCCTCGTTCCCGTCCTCGGACTTCTTTTGAAAAAGCACCCGCCGATCACGGTTTGGATCAGCGTCATGATCGCCGTTGTCGGATTCTATTTCCTCTGCATCAAAGACGGTTTCTCAGTCGAGTCGTCCGACCTGCTCGTCCTCGCCTGCGCCTTTGTCTACGCTTCGCACATTCTCGTCATCGACCGCTTCTCTCCGAATTGCGACGGTGTCCGTATGTCCTGTATCCAATTCTTCACCTGCACGGTGATCTGTGCCGTTTTAGCTCTGATCTTTGACTCAGACACGGCGATCGCGCTCAACGCAGGACAGATCCTGCCCCTTCTCTACATCGGTATCGGCTCGTCCGGCTTGGCATACACGTTTCAGATCCTCGGTCAGAAAGGTACGGATCCCACCGTTGCGAGTATTCTCATGTCCCTGGAATCCGTGTTCGGTGTCATTGGCGGAATGCTGATCCTCGGCGAATTGATGAGCGTCCGTGAAGCCGTCGGATGCGCGATCGTATTCGCCGCCGTGCTTCTCGCACAGTTTGACATCCCCGCTCTCATCCGCAAGAGAAAAGCCGACAGGAACAATACAAACTAAAAAAACATTTTTCGTACAGGAGGCGCATTATGAACATGACCGCATTCCCCGAACTTCCGTCAGAGCATCCCCGTCTTTACTTGAGAAAGAGCGATCTTCCTCGCATCAAAGCCGATCTTTCCGCCCCCGAACACGCGGCTGCCCGTGCCTATTTTGAGACGGAACTGAACGAACCGCTGACCGGCGTTCTCGGCGAAGTGAAAGGCGCAAGACCGACCAACGCGGACTCGCACATTCTCGGAATCATGGAGAGTTACGCCCTCGCTTATCTTCTCTACGGCGATGCCGAACGCGCGAAAACCGCGATCCGCGCCATGACCGTCTACTCGCAGATGGTCGTTCATTACGACTACAACACGCAAGGCGTTCATCTCTTCACCCTCGGTCTTGTCTACGATTGGTGCTACCCCGAAATGACCGATGAGGACAAGGAATTCTTCTTCCGCGCGGCAGAGGAAATTGCTTCCCATATGGAAATGGGCTACCCCGCGATGAAGCAGGGATGCGTGACCGGACACGGCGTGGAAGGTCAGTTGCAACGCGACCTTATGGCGGTCGGTATCGCCGTCGCAGACGAGCATCCCGACCTTTACGAATACTGCTGTCGGATCTTTTTCGGAATGATGGTGGATGCCAAAAAGTTCTTCTATGAATCCGGAATGTACCCGCAGGGTTCGCATTACATCGCTTACCGTATGCAATGGGAATTCCTCGCCACGGAAATCTTCCGTGCCGTCGGCGTACCCTTCGTTTTCGGTGAAAAACAGAAAGATCCGCTCTATTGGTTCCTGTATATGCGCCGTCCCGACGGAGCGACCTTCCTCGACGGCGACGACTCGAAAAACAACCTTCCCATGGATATGTACTACCGCGGGATCCACCGCTCCATGTTCCATGCCGCGATGCTCTTTGACGATCCGTATCTTCTGCGTGAGTGGGAGCGCGAGATGCCGCCCGAAGACAAGATCTTCCGCGAATCCGGCAACCAGACGCTGACCGTCGCGGAGTTTCTTTCGTTCTCCAAACCGGGACTCAAATCAAAACTTCTGTCGGATCTTCCCCTCACCCGCTACTTCCCCTTCCCCAAGGGTGAAATGATCGCACGTACCGGCTGGGAGGACGGTAGAGATTCCGACACCGCCGTCGTGCAGATGAAGATCAACTGCATCCACACCGCGAACCATCAGCACCTTGACGGAGGCGCGTTCCAGATTTATTACAAAGGTTACCTCGCCACCGATTCCGGTTACTATCAGGCATTCCGCACAAAGGACAGATCCCTCGAAAGCGCGGGAACGGACTACGGTACCCCGCACTTCATAAACTACTATCAGCGCACCGTGGCTCACAACTGCATGACGGTGTACGACAAGGACGCCGCCTACTTCCGCGGGCAGAACCAAGTTTCCAACGACGGGGGGCAGTTCTGGAAGCGGGGCGGGAAAGAAGCCGCCACACTCTCCCTCCTCACGGATCCGAACACCGAGTACCGTGTCGGTGAAGTTATCGGTGCCGGTTTCGGTCCCGACAAGAAAAAACCGTTCTATACCTACCTCAAAGGCGACCTGACACCCGCTTACGATACCCGCACGGAGCGCTATACGAGAGAGTTTATGTTTGTAAACATTGATTTACAAGGTCATCCCGCGTTCCTGCTCGTTCACGACCGCATGATCTCCTCCGATCCGACCTATAAAAAGACGTGGCTCCTCCACACGTTGGAAAAGCCCGCGCTCGCCGAAAACGGAACGCTCACGGCGAAAGACACAAGAGAGGGGTACTCCGGCGCCCTCACCCTCCATCCGATCCTGCCGACGGCAGACAACCGTGAAGTGAACTTTGTCGGCGGCGAAGGATACGAACACTTTGTCGACGGCGTGAACTACCTCGGCAAGCACCTCGACGGTGACCACAGAAACGAGGGCGACGGCTGGCGCACGGAGATCTCTCCCATCGCGGCGGTCAAGGACGACACGATGCTCAACCTGCTTGACATCAAAGACGCCGATGCCCCCGAACTCAACATGATCCCGATGCAGACCGAAACCCATGTCGGCGCGCTTGCCGGCGGTGTTCTCATCCTTTTGAACAGGGGTGACACTCCCTGTGACGCAATCGTGTTTGAAAACCCCGCCGAGTGTGAGATCTCCGTTCTGATCTCCGGACTTGTCCCCGGCACCTACACGGCAAACGGCGGTAAAGTCGAAGTCGGTTCCGACGGCGTGGCGTGCTTCCGCGCGCTCCCCGGAAGAATCGGGCTTCATTTTGAAAATTGACAAAGAAAAAAGTGCTCCGGCGGATGAACTGAACCCGTAAAAACGGACATTGAATAAAAAGACCTCTTGTAGTAGAAT